>VYDA01000017.1:0-11035 GCA_009843665.1 Caldilineaceae bacterium SB0675_bin_29
GGCCGTTTTTTTTGCCCTCCCCGCCTCAATCCCCCGCTCCACCAGCCCGCCCGCCTGCATCGGACCCGTCAAATCCTCGTTCAGCAGCGCCGCCGGCGCTGCCCACAGCATCATGTTCTGATAATAATCCGCGCCGAACGCGCGCTGGCCTGTGTCCGCGTCGCCGCGCACCGTGTTGGGCGCGTCCCAGGTATAGCCCCAGCGGCAGCTGATGTTGTGCAGGCAGCGCTGCAGCAGATCGCGGCCGAACTCCTGCTGCCCGTTATACATGTACGTCATGGCCAGCATGTACAGCTCCGGCGGGAAATAGCTGAAGGTGCCGTAGCCCCCCACCTTGGCCGGCTCGCCCTCCGCCGTGGCATAGTTGACCGCGCCCGACTGGCTCAGCGCGCAGTTGTTCTCCGCCACCGTCTGCAGCGTCCGCTCCACCCGCGCCGCCGGAAACGCGCCCGCGACCCCGTGCCAGTCCGTCACCCACTGCCCGTCCAGCTGGTAGCCGAAGATCAGGTCGGACTTCTGCCCCGTCTCCGGCTCGTTGAAGTTCAGGTAGTATTCGCCCGCCCACAGATGCTCCTCCAGCGCCGTCGCGCCCGCCTCCAGCCAGGCGTCGCAGCGGGCGCGATAGTCGTCGTCCCCCATCGCCTCCGCCATTCGCCGCATGATCTGCACCTGCGCCATGCGCACACCGCCGGCATGGGTCACATAGCCTTTCCAGCCCGGCTCCGGCGCCTCGAACCACTCCGTATCGCCCAGCCCGTGAGAATCGGTGCCCGGCGTCGGCATCGCCATCACCTGCGCCAGCCCGTAGGCAGGACGCAGATTCATCGAGAAGTCGTTGCAGAGCTTGAGCGAATCCCAGAACTCGGCCAGCGCCGCGTCGTCGCCCGACACCTGCCAGTAGCGGTCGACCATAATGACGTAGCAGGCCCCGTTCAGCACAGTCTGGTAGCCTACGTCCGGCGCGCTCAGGCCGTAGCCGGGCCGGTTCGCCTCCACCGTCGCCGTAATGCCCCCGAAGATCCACGGCGGCCTCCCGTCCTCATACTGGTACGCCTTGTAGCCCCGCAGCGTCGACAGCGCCGCCTCCGGGAAGAAGTAGACCAGCGGAATGTTGCCGTAAAAGCTGCACGGCAGACACTCGATCTGCGGGCAGCCGCGCGGGCACTCGTTGAGCCCGAACAGCCCGTCCTCCTCTCCGCACCAGGCCCCGATCGGCGGCTGCGCCTGGCCCCAGATGCTGCACTCCGGGATCAGATGCAGATTATTGATCAGCGCGTCCGCCAGCCAGCCCGGCACCTCCTCCGCGCCGTACAGTGCCTCCTGCCACGCGATTACCCGCCGCAGAAGCTGCTTGTGGTTGCCGGCCAGAAACCGGGCCGTGGACACGGCGTCCGCATAGTGGCGCGCGTACATATGCGTGAACAGCTCCGTCTCCTCGTGAGACGGCGCGCCGCCCGCGCGCCAGTGCGGCGCATGCCATGCCAGCACCACGCGCACCGTCCGGCTCGCGCCCGCGGCCAGGTCGAACGGGATCGCCAGCGATGCGCCGCTGTCCTCCGGCGAAGGCGCTGGCAGCCCGTCAGCGATCCGGCCCCAAGCCTCCCTATCCGCATTGAGCGCGCCCCCATCTGCCGCCGCGTCCCCGTCCGTCACGGCCAGCACATAGGCCATCTCCCAGGCATCGCCCTGGCGTCCGCTCTCCACCAGCACGCCCTGCAGCGGGCCCGTCAGCGGCCGCCGCTGCACCCCTTCCTGCGGCCCGAAGCCGGGGAAGTTGAACGCCAGCGTCCCGCTCTGTGCAACCTCTCCCGGGTTGCGCAGGTGAATCTCAAACACCGCGCCCGGCGCCATCGAGACGACCGTGTCCCCGGGGACGAACGGCGACCACGCCCGCACACCCACCTTCACCGGCGCCGCGCACGCGAACTCCATGTCCAGGACTGGATAGTGCCCCCAATAGTCGATCGAGTCGGCGATCGCCGCGCCCGCCAGGCCGATCTCGTCATACAGCGGTGCGTAGTCGGTCGGCGGAAAGGTCACCGCGCTCTGGCTTGGCTGCGGCGTGTCCCGCTTGCCCAGCGTGTCCGAAACCAATATCCACGCGCCTGCCGCACCGTCCTCGCCGCGACAGGCAATCCCCAGCATCGGCAAATTCAGCAGCGACCGCGGCTCCACCAAGTGGTTGAAGATCGTGCTGTAGCCGAACATCCCGTTCGGTTCCACGTCGATACAGCCGGTATCCAGCCCGCCCAGCGGCATGCCGCACGTGGGCCGCGGCTCCCCGCGGTAGACAATGCCGGTGACGGGCTCCGTGTAGCCGGCCGCCTCAAAGCTGTGCCAGCGGGCATGGAGCAGGTGTGGGGGAAAGAGTCGGTCACTCATCGGGCTCTCCTCAGCGTTTTGGGCGGTAGTTTATCTGGATTAGTAACGAAGCAACCACAAACAGCCCTCGCCCCAATCCCGGCTGCTTGTGTGAGTGGGGCGACTAGTAGTTCCACAGTCTTCTATTGACGGATAGAGGCGTTCGAGTCTGATGCAAGCGTCATCGGTGGTGAAACGCCAGTTGACGCTCGATGCAGAAGCATTGCGTCGGTTTTGCCAGGCCGCGTGGCCGCTTCCGTTTCGGGCGCGTGTGGGTGAGGGCCGATTCGATTCCGACTGTGACACACCGCTCCCGAACTCGCTCGACTGTGCGCGCATGCACCCCCAAAGCCTTGGCTATCTCGGCGTCCTTAAAGCCACCGCTCTCCTGTGCCTCATCGGCCATCAAGAGGATGCGAGCCCGTCTTGAGCGGCGCCCCGACCCTGTGCCTGTGTTCACTTGTGTATCCAGTTCCTTGCGCTCCTCCGATGTCAAGGACACCCGATATCGTTTCGCTGGCATTTCCCCTCTCCTTGTGTTTGCTCTTATGGAGAGTGTCCCACAGTTCACTTATCCGTCAGATCCTAACTGTTACACCAGCTAGCGGTCTACAGCTCCAAGACTTAGACACCTGACTGTTATGTTAAGAGTCCGGGAGCCGGAGATAAGTCTGGCACGCCTTCGAATGGTAGAGGTCAGGTAATGAGCGACGGTACCATTTTGGCCCAGCCACTTTAGCTTTGCAGTAATTGCCATAATCACAGTCTTTTACCGTCGATGAGTCGCCAGAAAGACAGACCTGCAAGAAACAGGAACCCCACGCCAAACAGCGCGAGACCGCGATGCCAGCTATCGGGCGCGTACCACAGTCGGATCTCCAGCTCTCCGGCGGGTACGGGCAGGGCTCGAAAGGTGTAATTGGCCCTCCACACGGGGGCGGGCTCCCCGTTAACGGTCGCGAGCCAGCCCGGGAACCAGACTTCACTGAGAACCAAAATGCCCGCCCTTTCGGCATGGACAGCCAGTACGATCTCATTTTCGCTGTGGGCGAGAATCGAGACGGGTCCGTCAAGGCCCGAAGAGGGAGATACTGCGCTGGCCGCGGAATCTGGCCGAAGGTCGTTTTGCTGCGCCATGATGACGACGTGCAGCGGCTCGAACGACGGCTGTTTCAGTGCGGCGAGAACAGCCTCTTCATCGGCGAGGACCTGCGCTGTGGGAACCAGCCAGGCGCGGGGCAGTGGATCAGGGTTCTCGTACACGGCAAGGGGGCCGGGGGCATCGTAGGCCAGGCTATACTGCCTATCCAGAGGAGTGCCATCGCGCACAATGACGAATCGCACGTTGTACATATCGTAAATCCGCGTGTGGCGTCCAGGGTTGTTCTCCCACAGACCCTCCCAATGCGTCAATATCAATGGATTGTATGTTCCCCACACGTCCCAAAACCCGGCCAACGCGGCGGTGTTCGGCTGCCACAGGTCATAGATGCCGGTGCGGGCGTCAATGCGGAAAAGATGGGATGCCAACGAGCTGTCGACAGCGGGTCCGCCAGCGGCTGCATCCGTACGTTCGACGGACTGTCCCTTCAGAAAGGACACGATTTCCGGGTGTTCGAAACCACGTGTGGGATCGTTCGTACCGTCGTTCCTTCTCATGTTCATGTTTACGCCGGCCACGCTCAGTTCCACCAGCAATAGGATAAGCAACAAGCCAGGCAGTATGCTGCCCTTCAGACGTTTGCGGCGATGTAGCGCCAACAGCAACCACGTAGCCAGCCATACGAAAGTTGCCAAGAGTACAGCCTGACCCGCAGTGGTAGCCCGTCTGAGCGAGTCGGCATCCTCTTGCAACACGCGCGTTGTGACGAAGATCAGTGGGATTAAGACCAGAGGTAGGCCGGCGACGCCTATGCGGATAAAGGAGAAATATAGGGTGGAATAGGAGGGAACGGTGTCTTCCTCTTCTCGCTTCCCTCCTTCCAGCAGCGCATCCAGTCCTATGGCGGCCAGCACGGCTATGGTCAGCGCCCACAGTACGATCGCCCTGGCCGGCGCGCGCAGGCCATCGTAAACGGGCAGGATCTGCGTCAGCCAGCCGTGAACCGGTGTATAGCGCCCCAGCGCTACCACGAATGCGAACACGGCCAACGCGAACCAGGGAAGCAGTCGACGCCACTTTCCTGGCGCGGGCAACAAGAGCGCACCGGCCGCGAGGAGGAGCGTCACAAGACCAGCATAAGGCATCTCTACCCTGTCCGGCGACCCCCAGTAACTTCCCGATCCTCGCCCGAAAAAGCTGGGCGTGAACAGGCCCACCAGCGCCGGTCCCGGCGGCAACGAATACTTCGAACTGTCCTGGTATTCAAATGCGGCTCTGTGCGTGTAAGGCAGCATCTCAAATGCAGGCAGAAGAATTGGAGCAGAGAGAAGCGCTGCCAGTATGAAGACCGTGAGGGGATACCGGAGATCGATGAGAAGCTGGCGGCTTGCTGCCTTGCGCGGCCCTGCTGCGAGCGATTCCCAGAACCGCATCCCCAATACGCCAGCCGAATAGACGCCTACGGCCATACAGAGGTGATAGCTGCTCTGCGCGTGGCCGGCGGAGTTGGCGATTGCAAACAGCGCGGCCGCACACCCGGCCCACACGAGGCTGTGCCGGGTGAACGCCAGATGGCAGGCGGCCAAAATCCAGCCGGTCCACGAAAGGACGGCGATCAGATTGAGATTGCCCGTTCGCATGAACAGGTGATCGCTGAGACCGAATGCGACACCGGCCAGCAGGGCGGCGGATCGGCCGCAGCCTAGCGCGCGCGCTAGTACGAAGACGCCCAACCCCGCCCACCAGAGGTGCCAGATGCCGAGCAACTGCATCCAGTGATAATCAAAGGAGGGATTGAGAAGAAACAGCAACAGATTGGGCGGATAGAGAAAGCCTGACTGAATGTCTCCAATAAATGGCGCGCCGCCATAAAGATGTGGATTCCAGAGAGGTAGCCTGCCCTCGTTCAAGGTGCGGGCGGCGAAGCGGTAGATGGGGAACAAAAAGCTGGCCAGATCACCGCCGCCGCCCGGCCGGAAAACAACGCCACTCACTGTACGCCAGAAAAAGACTAGGAATATCCCTGCCAGCAATGTCGCGCACAACAGGTCCCAGCGGCGTTCGTCACGCCGGACAGTCAACCAGGCGATAGTCCCACACCATATTAAGAGTATGCCAATGCTGAAGAGGATGAGTTCCCTGCTATAGTCCATGAACCATACCTAGCAGTTCAACAATCTACTATAGACGGATAAAGGCGTTCGAGTCTGTTGCGAGCGTTCAAGTCGCGCAGGCAGTGGGCAAAATCGGCCATGGTACGGCGCGCTGTTTCCTTGACATGACGCCAGGCTTACAGAGGTACGAAAAGGAGAAGAGGTTACCGGTTCCGTTGCGTTCTCACTCGTAGCCATATTGGGCCCCCGTACCTGGTCGGGGCGGCAGGGGCAGACGGGTCTCTTTGGTCAACTGTTTGCCGCCTTCGTCCAGACAGACCAGAGGTCGCATGTATTCCTGCTGCCGATGACAGACCGCAAGCGTATCTTCCATGGCACAGACGAACTCCGCACTTGCTGTCTCCGGCACGCACCACATATCTTTCAATCAAGGCTTGAGTTCGTCTTTTTGCGTGTCGGGGGCACCGTTTCGCGCGAACTGCGTCCGACCACCTCTAATTCGACCAATTTCTGCAGCGTCCATCTCTCCTGTCCATCGGGCGCAGCGCTACAGGCTAACTGCACCAGGCGGGCTTCGCCCGCAACATCCAATATCCGTGGCCGCCTCGGCGTCCCTAATGCCCCCGCCCACCTGTGCTTCATCGGCCATCAAGAGAATATGAGCCCGTCTTAAGCGGCGCCCCGACCCTGTGCCTGTGTTCGCTTGTGAGTCCAGTTCCTTGCGCTCCTCCGCCGTCAAGCGCACCCGATATCATTTCGCTGGCATTTCCCCTCTCCTTGCTTTCCCTCTCATGGAAAGTGGGCCTCAGTTCACTTATCCGTCAGACCCTGACTGTTACACCACGTGGGCTGATTGACATCAGGTAGGCATCCTGCAATTGTCGCCTATCTGACCGAAACACAACAAACGTCAGCGCATCGCAGGGCTTTCGCGCGTACAGTCCGCCCCAATTCCTTGCGGCAACTCGTGAAACAGGTCTGACATCGGTGGAGGTGGACTGCGGCTGGCCCGAGGAGGAACTGCGCAACAAGGTCGGCGTCAATGCCAGCCCACGGGAGTTGGACGCGGTGCAACCGATGGCGGAAGAAGCCGGCGTCAAGGTAACTGCGCGAGGCGGGGCGGTGGTCGGGCTGTACGTCGATGCGGCCGGGGACCGCTTACGTCAGCAGCCGCTCCATCAACTGAAAAAGGCTGTTCTGAAACCCGCCGTCAATGACCAGCGAATGACCGGTGATCGCGGCGGCGTCATCCGATGCCAGAAAAACCGCCGCGGCCGCAACCTCCTCCGGCTGGACAAAGCGGTTCAGGGGGATCGTCTGCTCCCGTTTGGCGCGCATCTCCGCCGTCGGGTAGGAGTAGTCGGTCATCTCCGTCTCGGTCGTGCCGGGAAGGATTGTGTTTACGCGGATGTTGCGGTCGGCCCACTCCACCGCCATCACCTTGGATAACATGGCGACCGCCGCCTTGCTGGGGCCGTACGCTCCCCGGTTGTAGTGCGCCGCGAGGCCGGAAACCGAACCGATGTTGATGATGTTGCCGCCGCCCTGCCCAATCATAACCTGGGCCGCGGCCTGGCTGCACAGGAAGGTGCCCTTCAGATTGGTGTCGATCACCCGGTCCCAGTCCTCCTCGCTCAGCTCCTCCATCGCCGACCTCAGCGTGATGCCGGCGACATTGGCCAGAATGTCGATCCGTCCCAGTGTTTCGACGGCTGTACGCATCAACTGCTCCACCTGGGAGCGGTTCGAAACATCTGCCCGGCAGGTCAACGCCCGTTGCCCCAGGGCCTCAATGTCTCCCTGTACCAGGCGCGCTTTCTCGGCGGAGGCATGGTAACCAACCACCACGCCCGCGCCCTCACGGGCGAACGCAAGACTGATCGCCTTGCCGATCCCGCGCGAGCCTCCGGTAACCACCGCGACCTTGTTCGCTAAACGCATTGCCTTCCCCACCCTTACCGGGACAGTTGGTCTGCTGAACGAGCCTGCCTCTCCTCTTCACCCTCTCGCCGTGCGTGCGCGCGCTTCATCGATGTGCCGCCGGACTGCCTCCTCCAGCGGGGAAATCCGTACCTTCAACTCCCGCTCGACGCGCTCAGTCGACCAGTTGTAAATGTTGGGCTGGTCGGGCGCCGATTCGTCGAACGTGATCCTGCCATCGGGCAGGTGCGCCTGGATGGCGTCGGCCCACTCCTGCGCCGTGATTTCATAAGCCAGCGAGTTGTAGACCGCGTAGTTCAGCTCCTCCTGCAGACAGAGTTTGGCAAACAGGTCCGCCGTATCGTCCACGTGAATGATGAGCAGCCTCTGATCGCGGCGCGAGGGCACTGTGAACGGGTTGCCCGCGGCCAGTTCGTCGATGCACTTGCTCTGCCAGGCAGAGAAGCCCTTCGTCCGTCCCGGCGCGGCCACGTTTGCGATGCGCAGTCCGGGAATCTGCATGCCGTAGCGCTCCATGTATTTGGCCGCCATGAACTCATTCCACAGTTTGTGCGCCATGTAGACGGAAACGGGGTAGCAGTGGTCATCCTCCGTAACCGGGCGGTCGCCAAAAGAGTCCTGCAGACCGTAGACGGCGATGGTCGAGGCGTACACGACGCGCCGAATACCCATCAGCCGCGCCGCCTCGAACACGTTGTTCATGCCCATCTGGTTTACCCGCATCGCCAGTTGCAGCTTCTCCTCGGACTCCGGCGGCAGGATATAGGCGAGATTGACGATCCTTTCCACGTCGTACTTCCGGATCGCGGCGATGATGTCCTCGAAACGGGTAACGTCTGCCACGACGATCTCCACGTTGTCGAGACCGGCCACCGCGCTGTAGTCAGGATAGAGATCGAAGCAGATCACGCGCTGGCCCAGGCTGTGCAGACGCCTGGTCAACCGTGAGCCGATCAGCCCGGTCCCGCCTAAAATCAGAATGGACACAATCGCCCCCTGACATAGGGTTGCTTGTTCATGGCCCGTTACGCAAGCACGGTGCGCGCCAGCTCGTCGAACTCCTCCAGCGTGAGGGACGGCTGCGTCTGCAAGCGCTCCCGCAGCTTGTCCAGGATCAGTTCAACGTCGCGCGAATTGTACCGATGCCCGGTGACGTCCAACCGGGCGCGCACCGCTTCGCCGTGGAGGGTCGTGCTGCCGAAGACGACCGTCCGCTCCTGCCCGATCACGTGCGGGTGGACGCCCTCCATGGCTTCCCACAGCCCCTTGACGATGCAGTAGACATGCAGTTCAGCCTCGTGAATGTAGGCGTTTTCGCCCACCAGCGGCTTATTGATCTGGCGCCTGAAACCGGTAACTTCCTCAACGAACCTGGACAGCTCTGTCAGCTTCTCCAGGCGGATACCGGTGGAAAGGCCGTAGTGCGTCTCCAGCGCGACGACGACCTCCTCCATTTTGGTGAGGCCGCCCTTGTCACCGAGGCCGTTGACGACCAGGTCCGCCGCCTCCGCGCCCGCGCCCACCGCGGTCAGGACATTGGCCGTGCCCAAACCAAGATCGTCATGGCAGTGGATCATCAGCGGCACGTCGACCAGATCGCGTATTTTGCGCACAAGATGTTGCACGCCCGGCGGGCATCCATAGCCGTCTTCGTAGAGGATTAGCAAGTCGATTCCAGCCCGCGCCGTAACCGAATAGAACTCCCGCAGAGTCTCCCACGGCGTGCGCGAGACGTCGGGATGACCGTAGGCCACGCGCAGGCCGCAGCGCTTTGCATACTCGATCACTTCAACCGTGCGCGGGATCAGCTCCTCTCTGGCCGGGCCGAGTTCCATGACCTGCTCGTCCGACGCCCAGATGAGGATCGGATGCTGGAGGACGTCGACCTGCGCTACTTCAAGCTCCTGGCACCGGTCCACGTCCCTCTGCCAGTCCGCCGACCAGACGCGGGCAAAGCCGGTGATCGCCAGTTCCGGGATCTCTTGCCTGATCAATTTGGCTGTCTCGTAGTGGCCCTGCTGCGCGCCGACATAGCCGATATCAACCTGCTGCACGCCGGCCTCGTACAGCTTCTCGGCGATCCGCACTTTGTCTTGCGTCGTCATCGACAGTCCGGGCGTCTCCTCGCCCTCACGGATCGTGGTGTCGCGCACATAGAACCGGTCCGGCAGATCGAGCGTGCCGCGCACCTCCTCGGTGTGCATGTAGCGATCCAGGCACCACTTGTCGGGCATGTAGTAAGGCCCGAACTCCGGCCTTGATTTGCTGGACATTGCGGGTTCCTTCTCCAGTATTGGCAAATGGGTGTTTGAAAAGGCCTGCCTGACAGTGCATGTTTGACAGGGCGTGCAAACGGTCGATAATCGGGGGCCTCTATCGCGAGAGTTCGCCCAGAAGTCGCGTGATCCCCTCATGGATCAACCGTTCAGCCTGCGGTTGCGGCGGCAGCCATGGCGGGTTCCGGGTTGGATAGTTCCATGACTCGTAGCCGCCGGCCGGTCCCAACTCATAGTCTTCTGCAGTTGCCACATAACCCGTTATGCCGTTGGTGTGGCTGAAGACGAACGTCTGCCCGAAGGGCGACACCGCGTCTGCGTAGAGCTGGTACTCGGCAAACATCTCGGCAGTAAATGTGAGGAAACACAGCGCGTCGCCGACGGTCAGCGCACGCATCGAAAGCGGATGAAACTGCCGCTCGCCGCTCTCGGCAACCGCCAGCAGCTCGCGAAAGCGCGTGCTGTCCGGGTCCTCCGCCAGCGCCGCCCTGCATTCGGCTGCTGTCGGCGGCTCTTCCAAAGGAAGGGGCAGATCGAGCGAGCGCGCTTTGAACGCGCCAGGCGCAACCGGTCGCGCGCCGGCCAGCGCCTGCTTGACGGCAAACGCCAGCGAGAGTCCGGCGGCGTCGCACGCGCCGAAACCGCCGCGCAAGGGATGGCCGTTGATGTCGCCGCAGCAGGCTTGCGCGAACATGAACACGCCCTCCGGCTTACCTTCTCTTGCCAGCAGGTCGCGCAGATGCCTGACCGCGTAGCCCGGAAAATCCGGCCCGATCTCCTCGCTCAGCCAGTGGACGATCACGGGATGGGCGGCGTGCGAGAAGAGGACCGCAATCCGCCTGCCGTCCGCATCCTTCGCCTCGAGAACGTCCACCCACGGCACAATCGCGCCTTCAGGATTCGGTGCCATCACGATTTCGCCGTCCTGCATCAGGCGCCGGTTGTAGCCGATCTGCACAGGCGCGCGGCCCGCGTTCAACACGCAAGGCCGGAGGTCATCATTGGCGCGCTTCACCAGCCCGGCAATGCAGTCGGCCAGCCACTCGCCCGCCTCAGGCGTCATTTCGCGCCCGTCAACGCCGGGTGCATTGTGCGTCTGGGTTGTGGTGATGATGATGTTGCCGCTTGGGATATCCGTCGTCCGCTCGATGCGCCGTAGAAGGTCGTCTGCATACTCGAGGCTGAACGTCCCCATGTCTGTGGCAACGATGACGAGCCGGTCGTCATCCGAGCCAAGAACC
>VYDA01000017.1:11045-19791 GCA_009843665.1 Caldilineaceae bacterium SB0675_bin_29
GAACCAGTGCGCGCGCAAACAGGTCATCGTAAACGACCGGCCTGTCCTTCACGCGCGTAATGACCGCTTCGGCCGCGCCGGCCAGCATGGAAGGGGCGTGCTTCATCGTTTCACCTCCGGCAGCAGAAGATGCGACGGATACTCGGTGTTGTGGTAGATGGTCTGGTTGGCCGGCCGGCTCGGCAGGTCCTCTCCGACCGGCGCGCCCGTGTTCGGATTCAGATCATAGGCCGGATACAGCGATGAGGTAATCGCCAGCTGAAGGCAGTGACCCGGCTGAAAGGCCATCGAAGTTGCCATGAACTCAATTGTATATTGGTACACGCGGCCCGGCGAGATTGGAGAGGGGGCCGGACTGTCAATCTTGTCCGCCCCGGCGCGGTACGAAGCGCGCATCACCGCCGAAGTCAACGGAATCGAGCTGCCGTCCGGCTGCAGATCGCACAGCAACGCCACCCAGTCCGTATCGACGCAGTCGCTGGCCGCGTAAAGGGTGATAAAGGCCGTGCCGGTTATCTCCAGCTCCTCTGTCAGCGGCGCGCTGGTGTAGGTCAGCACGTCGGCGCGGCGCAGCGCAAAGCGATAGTCCATCGCCAGCACGTGGGAGTCCCTTATCGGGTCGGGCGACTCCGCATCTTCCACCGAGGGCACGGGATCTTCGGGGTCGTATACATAACGGTCCCCGGCCTCCTCTCCTGGCGGCGTCAAATCCAGCGTCCCGTAGCCGCTCCCCTCCTCCCCTTGCCTGCCGCTTTCGGGAAACAGATCCGCCGCCCCGCCACTGTGGAGATAGTAGGCAACCTGCTCCATCCCCCGCACGGGCCACGCAGGCTCCTCCCGCCAGCGGTTGCGGCCCATGGTGAAAATCCTGACCTTGGCATCATCGGCCTGACCGTTCTCCTCGCCCTTCAGCCAGTAGTCGAACCAGCGCAGATGAACTGCCCTGATGTCCAACACCGCCTCTTGCGTGAACTCCAGATCGCCCAGGCGCGGCTGCGGATTGGCCGATCCGGCGTGGTCCCACGGCCCTACAAGCAACCACTGTTTGTCGCCCCCGGGTGAGCGCGCCGCCATGCCGCTGTACATGTACATTTCGCCCCACTGGCAGTTGTCAAACCAGCCGGTGATGTGCAATGCAGGCAGGTCAACAAGTTCGAAGTAGTCCTCGAACGACATCTGCTGCCAGTACTCGTCGTACGTGTTGCGCTCGAGCCACGTGCGCCAATATGTGTTCGTGCGCCCGACCACCTTGTCGACATCCTTGAGCGGTCGCGTGCGGATCAGCTTGTTGAAGTTGTAAGGCGAGGCCACGCCCGGCTGATGCGAGGTCAGCGGCTCGAACGGGTAGTGCTGCATCGTGCGCCCGCCGGTCATGTTCAGCCAGCGGAACTGGAAGACGGGGAACTTCCCGTTCATATAGTTCTCATCGTGCATCCAGCGCATCCCGCCGGTGACCGACGTGACGACCGTGGTCAGGTGCGGCGGACGCTCACGCGCGGCAAGCCACTGCACGGTGCCGCCGTACGACCCGCCCATCATGCCGATCTTGCCGTTCGACCACGGCTGTTCCGCGATCCACTCGATCGTGTCGTAGCCGTCCTTCCCCTCATTCACGCGCGGCTCGAAATGGCCTTCCGAATCGAAGCGCCCGCGCGCATCCTGAAGCACCACCGCATACCCGCGCGCGCTGAAGAACTGGGCAGCCTCCACCATGCGGGGAGCGATGTTGTCATAGGGCGTGCGCGCCAGGACGACCGGGTAGGCTTTCTCCGCCGCCGGCAGGTAGATGTCGGTCGACAGTTTCACCCCGTCGCGCATCGGCACGGGCGTGTCCCACATAAAGCGAATGTCGTCTGTCAAAACGCCCCGATCCTTTGCTGGCAAATGTGCGCTGCGGGGGAGAGCAGGGGGGATTCTCTACCGGCACGCGGACACCGGCAATGCAACAACAGTACAACGATCAGCATGAGTCCCAGGGGGAAACGCGTATGCTCGAAATAGCTGTATCCGTCTCCGTTTGAGTGGATGATGACCGTTGGATAACTGGTGGGAGCGCCGCGTCGACTAGCCGCTCAACGACCCCTCCAGCAGGCCGCGCATGAACAGCTTGCCAAGCAGCAGGTAGACCGCAATCGTGGGCACGGACGCGATCAGCGCGGCGGCCATCTGCAGGTTCCAGGGGATGACGCCCATGCTGGAAAAGTTCTTGATGGCTACGGTAACCGGCGCCCTGGCCGGGTTGCCGAGCACAACCAGCGCCATCAGGTACTCGTTCCAGATCCTTGTGCATTGCCACACACCCACCACCGCAAAGGTCGGCCCCGAAAGCGGTAAAATGATGCGGCGGTAGATGCCGAAAAAGCCGCAGCCGTCGATCTTCGACGCGTCCACCAACTCGTCCGGAACACTGGCATAGTACCTGTAAAAAAGGAGCGACGTGATCGGTATGCCAAAAATGCAGTAGGCCATGATGAGGCCGTTCACCTTACCGTACAGGCCCATAAACTGCAAGACCCACACCAGCGGGATAAGGATCCCCTGGCCGGGCAGAAACATGCCGAATACGAACAGGAACAGAATCCAATTCGAGCCGCGAAAGCCCCACTTGGCGAAAACATAGCCGTTGAGCGAGCCCAGAAAAGTTGAAACGATGGCGCCCGGAATCGTGATGCGCACGCTGTTCCAGAAGTTGGTATCCATCTGATTCCACGCCTCGCGGAAGCTGCCGAAGTCGAGGCTCTTGGGCATATTCCAGATCTCGAATGAGCTGATGTCTTCGAGCGGCTTCAGCCCGGTCAGGATCATCACATAGAAGGGCACCAGGTAGAAGGCGGCAAATGCGATCAGGACGGCATATTTGGTGCTGCCGGCCAGCAGACGATGCCAACTCATTCTCTCTCCTCACGCAAAACGCTGATCAGATAGGGCAGGACCAATGGGATGGACAGGACGAGCATGAAGGTGGCGACCGCCGCACCCAGGCCGTAGCGGCTGGAGCGAAAGGTCTGCTCGAACATATAAAAACCGAGCGTATCGGTCGCAAAACCGGGGCCTGTGCCGATGATGCTGGGAATCTCGAAGTTGCCGATGGAGCCGGCGCCGGTCAGCACAATCGCAGTAAAGGTGACCGGCCGCAGCATGGGGATGAATACATGACGATAAAGCGCGATCGTGCCGGCGCCGTCAATGACCGCCGCCTCGCGCAACTCGTCGGGTATCGCGCGCAGACCGGCGAGGTACAGCGCCATAACGAAGCCGGAAAACTGCCACGCGCCCATAATCGTGATCGCCAGCATGCCCAGCTTGGGGTGCATGTACCAGAGGGGCCGGAAGTTCTCGAACCCCATGTTGGCAATCAGTAGATTGATCCCCGCCGACGGTACCTGCAGCCAGCGCCAGGCCGTCCCGCTGACCACCGCCGAGACGGCAAACGGCATCAAAAAGACCGTGCGAAAAAACACTTCGCCCCTGATCCGCTCATTGAGAAGCGCGGCCAGCAGAAAGCCGATGACGATGCACTGCGACATGTAGCCGACCGCAAACAGGACGAGGTTGCGCAGGTCGATGTGAAAGCGGGGATCGTTGACCAGCCGCTTCCAGTTCTTCAGACCGGCAAAGGAGAGGTCGAGCGCTGGACGGTCCCAGTTTGAGACCGAGATGTACAGCGTCCAGCCCATGAAAATGTAGATAAACACGGCCACGGCGATGATCGACGGCGCCAACACCAGGATCGCAATCTTGCGGTCGTCGCGCAGCCACTTTGGCAGCAGGGCCGGAAGCGATTTTGCCCTTGCGGAAAGGTCGGAATGCATGGCTCGATTCAGGTGCTCAGATGGGAAGGCGGAAAGCGGATAGAACGGGCGCCTACCCGCTTTCCGTGCGAAGCCTGTGAATCAGTTACTCGCCAATGCCGGAGTCTTTGGCGGCCTCAATCAGCTCCTCCTGCGCGCGGGCAACGTCACCGTGCCCGGTCAGCATGTTGTTCACAATGTTGCCGAGGTCGGTCACAAAACTCTGCCGCACCAGACCGCCGATGAATGGCAGCAGTTCATGCGTCTGCCAGGCGTCCATCGACTCGCGCAAGTACTCGTCGTAGAGGCTCACGTCGCCGTCCGTGCGCACCGGAATCGAGCCTTTGAGGGGATTGAAGGCGTCCTGTCCATCCTTCGAGGCCACGACCTTCAGCCAGGCGATGGCGTTGTCCCGGTTGGGGGCATTCTTGGGTAAACCGAAGGAGTCGGCCACCCAGACATATTTGCCCTGATGATCCGGGATATCGGCCCATCCGACCAGCTCTTCGATCCCTTCCGACTTGATGAAACCCCAGAACCAGTCGCCCATCAGAATGATAGCCGGGGTCTCGTCGTAGTCGGCGGCAAAGCGCTCCACCTGGTCTCCCCAGCCGACCTCCAGCCAGTCGCCCGAGGCGTACTCCATCGCCCGCATGTGAAGCGCTAGCGCTTCCGCGACTTCGGGCGCATCCCAACCGACTGAACCGTCGAACAGGCCGAGATAGGTCTCGCCGTCGGTCACGCTGTTGAGGAAGTAGTTGTAGGTGTGGAAGGCCAGCGCGCCCAGAGACGCCCCGCCGATGGCCGGGATACCGGCCTCCTTCAGTTGCTCCGCCACAACGAAGAACTCGTCCCAGTTCGTGGGCGGTTCGGTAATGCCGGCGGCCTCAAACCTGTCGAGACGGTACCACATGATGTTCTGGCGATGGATGTTCACCGGCACGACATAGGGCGTCCCTTCGTAGGAGACGTTGTCGATCACGGACTGCGGGAACACGTCATAAAGCCCCTCTTCCGAGAATAGAAAATCCAGCCCCTCCATCCTGCCGGGCACGACGTGGTCCTCGACGACGCCCACGCCCGCCCAGACCTGGAACGAGTCCGGCGGCTCGCCGCCCAACATGCGCGTCTCCAACACCGTCTTCATGTTGACGCCGTCGCCGCCGCCGATCGCTGCATTGTCGAACTCGACACCGGGATAGCGTGCGTTGAAGACCTCGATGATGGCGTTGAGCCCGGCCAGCTCGCCGCCACCGCTCCACCAGGAAAATACCTCGACCGTGCCGCTCGGCTCGGTGGCCTCCATCGACATGTCTCCCGCCGGCTCGGTTGCGACCGGCTGGCAGGCGGCCAGGGCCAACGACACAATGATGAGTAGAACCAGGCAAAAGCGCTTCATCGTTCCTTCCTCCCTTGTGAATGGTTGATGACCAGGCAAGCCCGGCTGTGTGAAATCAACAAAATTAAATAATTTTTAATGCGCGCGGGGCCATTCTAGCATAGGGGTTCCCTGTGAACAATCGCCGAAAAAGTGCCGACGTCCAGGCTAACGCAGCGTGAATGGGGGAGTAAGACTTCGTTAATGCTGCCTTTCTGTCGACCGGAAATCTGGGAAGTCGCGTTCGTCCACTCTCTCTGGCTCGGTAGCGCGCGCAGACATGGACCGCCACTGCGTCCTCAACCTGCTCATCATCAAGGAGGGGGGAACGCGCTCGACCTCATGGGCCAGATTTACGAGTGGCTGTACTGGGCGGGCGCCGCGGTCGACGCAGTCGACGCAGTCGTGGTTTCGCCGGCTACACTGGAGGGCGTATAAGAATCAGAGGTCAGAGTTGGGCGCGCCCAGTTCCGCGGACAGCTCCGCGGCAACCTGCATGACGGTTTGGGCGAAATGGGGCAACTGCTCTTGCGTAATGCGTGTCGTGGGCCCTGAGATGCCCAGGGCCGCGATCACCTGCTGCCGGTGATCGTGGATCGGCGCCGCGATGCAGCGCACGCCGGCAAAGGTCTCCTCATCGTCGACCGCATACCCGTCGGCGCGCACCGTTACCAGATGGCGCTTGAGGTGTGACGGCTCGATGATCGTCTTGGTCGTGTACGTGGTCAGGGGCGCGCTCGCCACCCACTCCGCCGTGACCGCATCCGGCTGCGCCGCCAGCAGCGCCTTGCCCAGCGCCGAGCAGTGCAGCGGACGGCTCGTGCCCAGCGCGAAATTCACGCTCAGCGCCGCCTGCCCCGGCTTGTGCGCGATATATATCACGTTATTGGCCTGCCGCACGCCCAGGTTGGCCGTCTCCCCGCTCTCGTCCCGCAGCTTCGTCAGAAAGTCCCCCGCAACGTCCGGCCAGTCCAGCAGCGTCGCCACCTTGCCGTAAAGTTGGAAGAACTTGGCCGGGTTCGAGGTGAACTCGCGCGTGCGTTCATCCTGCAGCAGATAGCCCTTCGCCATCAACGTATACAGCAACCGATAGGCCGTGCTGCGGTCGATTCCGAGCGCCTCCGCCACCTCAGACGGGCGCACGCTGCCGTCCAGCGCCATCTCCAGCGCCGCCAGCCCCCGCTCCAGCGACTGCACCAGCTGTTGCCCGCGCCTTGGTTGCATAATGCCCCTTAAGTGTTGCGTAATTCGCACATGCCGCGTATCTTGTATACCATATGCGCCCCGCTGTCAATCAGCCAACGACACTGAAGGGGCAGGCCTTGTGCCTGCCCAGGTGCGCTGTCTGACCCATTGCCCCGGTGTCGCGCGGGCATCCCGCCTATCAGTATATGTACGACAGCATCGTATCAGTGAGGAGGAACTACGACATGGCAACGGTTGAACTTAACTGGCAGAGAGTTTCCACCACCGGCGGAGACGAGATTCACCGTTGTGAAGTCAAGGCCCGCAACGGCAAGGACGCGCTGGTCATGGAGGTGCACGGGGGCAAACTGACGGGTGGAATACACATCGTTACTGCCTACTTCTGGCTGGAAGACAGCCAGCGCTCCATACCGCTCTACCCCTATGGGACCTCCGACAGTCTCGACGACGCGAGGACGGTGCTGGCGGCGTGGTATTTCGACAACGCTCCCACGTTGCTGATGACGCTGGCGGGGTGAGGTCGGGGGCTTTGGGCACGATAGGACCGTGCAATTCGCTGCGGTTGCCTTGCGTTGTTGAGGATAGCCCGTGGACAATCCGATGCCACCAGCATGTTTAGACGGCGTATACCCGGGCGACCGGAGCAGTACCAGGGTGAAATGTGCGATTGTTCAATCGGGGTGATTCTGCGAGCAATCCTCGAGGACGAACGGTCATATTGGTCAAGGGTTAGCCGAGGGTGATCGACGGCAACGGGCGCCGGCCAACAAATGACCTGTCGCACGGCGGCTACCGTTCCTGAGTACCTTCATCCTCCCCCACGTCGGAGAACTTTGTGATCGTTACCTCGCCTTCGGGAAAGTCGGCGACGATTCTCAGTCTGCCCCCTACAGCCTCAATGTAAGAACGGAGACTGGAAATGTACACGTCTGCCCGCTGCTCCAGTTTCGAAATCGCGGGTTGGTTCACCTTCAGCATCTGCGCCAGCTCCTGCTGGGTCAGCGCCCGCGCCCGGCGCAACTCGTGCAACGGCATCTCCGCCAGCAGTTCCCTCTTTATCTCGTCAATGCGACGACGGCGCTCCGGCGAGAAATCCTTGGTCAACTCGCTGAACGAATGGCGTCCACTCATTCTATCAACCCCTCCCTTCTCAGCTCCTCCAGATGTTCATCGTAGAGGTCATCGGCGACCGGCACATACTCCTCGTAGAACCGATCGTTACCGCCCTTATCTCCGCCGATAAGAAGTATGGACGTTCGCCTGGGGTCGAATGCATAAAAGACTCGTAAGGGCCTGCCGCCGCTCTGTGCTCGAAGTTCGCGCATAACCCCGTGACGTGAACTTCTGACGTCTGAGGAGTAGGGATATGGCAACTCAGGGCCATGCGCCATCAGCAGTTCGACCCTGACGGTCACGTCGTCCTGTTGCCTCTCCGAAAGTGTCTGCCACCATTGCCCAAACTCGTCCGTGTACTCGACCTCCCAAGACATGTTTGCATTTTATTCCTAATACGGAATAAAACGCAAATGAAACTCTGACACAGCGGGGAGGAAGCCTCTTGAGGCAGCGTCGGGCCTGCGGTGACCGCCGCGGTGGGGAGTCCCATCCAGATAGACATTTGACGGATCGAGGAGGCTCAGCACATCATGGTGGCCGGGCATTACGCAGGGCAGCCGGGGATTGATTCATGTGGAAGGAGAACAGAGATGCCAAACGGACCAGAACAGAGAGCATGGTTGTACAGTGAGTCCCAACGCATAATTGGCCTTGTCAGACAAGAATTAGCGGAAGTACGGGGAGATGTGAGCGCCGATGACTTCCAGTCAGTAGTATCATCTGCCGCGCAGGGAGGGATGGAACTTCACTCGTGGAACATCGCACCCAGCGGAAGGATTATCGCACTGTTTTATCCAGCAACTGATGAGGCCCTGGATCGACAAAGAAAGAGAAGCACATAGGCGCATTGGAGCGTCCAATATAAGGGTCTGGAATTTCCGCCACTCCCAGTTACCCACACAACACCCCCATCCCCGTCCGTGCCCCGCACCCACCGGCAAGCAGGATGTTCTCTGTGCCCCGGCCCGGCCTGCCTGGCAGACCCACGCTGAATTCGCCGGCTGCCCGTCCCACATCCGCCGAACCCCATTCACAATCTCGTGAAAACGCTCGTAAACACTTGTCGACTCTCGCTAATCTCTCGTGAACTCTCGTACGGCCTCCCCTGCGCGGGCGGACACGACCCATCCCGAAAATCCATAAAATCCCGTAAATCCTGATTCAGACAATCCGCCCAACCCTCGCAATCTCTCGTAAACGCTTGTAAACGCTCGTCAACTTCTCGTACAAGCGCCCCAACCAAAACCTGAGAAAC
>VYDA01000077.1 GCA_009843665.1 Caldilineaceae bacterium SB0675_bin_29
GAGATAGGGATTGCACTCGGGCGAGGCGATGAAACTTTAGCCGGAAGCAGTCGTAGAGATTTATATAGCCGCATCGCCTGACCCTGAGTTGCATTGGTTCGCCGGGTCTTTGACATAAGGAGAACATCTATGGATATTGGACGAGCGCTGACTTACTTTTCAGAGGACGAACGCTGGGTCGAGAAGACGGCCATCGGCACGGGGTTGCTTCTGATCAGTTCATTGCTCCTCGTGGCGCTGATCGGCGTTTTGGGCTACTTCATCCTGTTCGGTTATCTGGTACGTCTGCTGCAGAATGTGCGCGACGACGTCCACCCTGTCCTGCCGGAGTGGGACAGGTGGGGTGATGATCTGGTTCGCGGGGTGAAGCTAGTCTGCGTCTATGTCGTGTGGGCGCTCCCCATTCTATTGGTATCCGTTCCCATGTTCATCATCGGTGTGGTAGTTTCGGAGAATTTCCGATACGTGGACGATGACATTGGCGCGATATTCATCCTGTGTTCCCTCTGTCTGCAGTTTCTGGTGGGCATGGCGTTCCTCGTCTTTCAGCCCGGATTCACTATCGCGTTTGCCAGGAACGAAACGATCAGCGAGGGCCTTCAGGTTTCCGAGGTCTGGGACTGGACCCGAGACAATATAGGCAATGTAGCCATAGTTGCGATTCTCACGGTGCTTGCCAGCCTGATCATTACGACGGTCGGCAGTATTGTGGGCCTGATTCTGTGTGTAATCGGCGCGGTTGTTACTGTGCCGTTATCACAGCTGATCGTCTATTACTTCCAAAGTCATCTTTACGGCCAACTGGCGCGACTTACCGGGTCGGGCGCGGCTGACAGCCACATTGGGGCCATGTCGGATGTGGATGCCGATGCTGGCTGGACAGCTGAACCTGTCGAAGAAACGGAGGTCTCGGCTGAGATTGTCCCGCCGGGAGTGTTCGACCCACAGGCAGAGCCAGAGCCGCCAGTGGATCCAGAATTAGCGGTCGAACCGGAAGCGCCAGAAGAGTCGGAGGCGCCGGACGAAGAAATTCAGCCTGAGGAGGATGGTCAGTCGGAGGAGGATGGTCAGTCGGAGGAGGATGGTCAGCCGGAAGAGGATGAACCACCATCAGAGCCAAAGAGCCAGTAGGGGCAAGAACACGCGGGATAGAGCTTCGGTTTCCGATTCAAAAGCCCGTGCGAGACATAACAGTTTCGCACGGGCTTCGTTTTGCATACTACCTTTGCCGGCGGCTTAAGGGGGCAGAAGATATGCTCCGATACGCCTCACATGATTTGCCGGCTATCAGTTTTTCCCCAGCGTAAGTTTTTTTCCTTGTTAGCCGGTGCACGACTTATATTCGGTTACGACCTTCACGAAATAGCGATGCCAGCGCAGATCGTCAGTAAGTTCGGGGTGAAAGGCCGTTGCCAGAATCGGTCCTTTACGTACGGCTGCGATTACCGACTCGGTCTCGTCACCAAGCGAAGCAACTGTAGCCAGAGTCTCGATACCTTCGGCAACTTCGGTTATGGCGGGAGCGCGAATGAATACCGCGTGGAACGGTGCATCTCCCAGTGCAGGCACATCGAGATTGGCCTCGAAGCTGTCGACCTGGCGTCCAAAATAGTTGCGATTGACGGTTACGTTGAGACCGCCGATCAGCGCCTGACCGCCTAATTTCTGGCCGGTCGCGTTCTCGGCCAGCAGAATCATACCGGCGCAGGTGCCCCAAGTGGGCTTCCCTCCCCGGACCCACCTGCGTAACGGCTCGACCAGACCCCAGCGCTCGGCCACCAGTCCCATACTCGTACTCTCTCCGCCCGGGATGATGAGACCGTCCAGGCCGTCCAATTCTTGCGCCAGCCGCACCTCGACGGCTTCGACATTGAGGCGCTTCAGCATGGCGATATGTTCGCGGAAGGCGCCCTGGAGAGCGAGGACCCCTAAACGAACTCCACTCATTGACTGTTTTCCCGCTGGGCGAGGAATTCGACCGGCGTCAAGACAGGCAAAGTGGTGCGGTCGGCGAAGTCCTTTGGATTCCACGTAACGAGAGTCTCGACCTGAAATTCTTCAGCAGTTTGCAGGACGAACGCGTCGCCGAGAGTCACTCGCTTTTCAATTCTTTCCAAGAGAGAAGTGAGGAAAGTGGAGAGCCAGTACTCTGCTGATTCTTCTTTGGCGGCCTGCGGGCGAAGAATCTCCACCGGGTAGGCTTCTTCAAAGCTGTACATCCACCTACGCAGTTCGCGGGTCGAAAGATTGAAAGAGGGAATTCCACAGAGTTCCAAGAGTGAAAAAATGGAGAATCCAACGCTCAGATGAGGGAAGGTGACAACCAGCCTGCGGTTCTGTTCATAGCGAACATCGCGAGGGAAGAAGCGGTCGATTACAAAGACATTAGTGTCAAGCAGGATCAAAGTTTTCTCTCCGCATCGCCTTCACCATTTCTTCTGGTGTTCGATAGGGAAGACTTCCGGCAACTTTTGCCGAGATTCTTTCGAATTCCACCTCGCGCTCACACTTTGTCATTGCCAA
>VYDA01000139.1 GCA_009843665.1 Caldilineaceae bacterium SB0675_bin_29
TTCTTCGCCTCCCCCACAAACTACGGTAGGGGCAGGCCTTGTGCCTGCCCTTCGTGGACTCTCAGGCTAACTTCGGCAGTACTGGCAAACCAATTTAGATGCGATTTCCCTGACCTTACGCCTCAATCTCACCGGTGGCGCGCAGGAGCGTCTCCTGCACGAGAAGCTCGTGTGCAGGGGGACGGGCAGGCGGCTGCTGCCCCTGGATGGTCTTGAGAAAGTCTATCAGTTCCAGGTCGTAAAGTTTCTGGCGCGTCTGCGTTTCGATGGGGACCTTCTGGTCGCCTTCAGCGTAGCCGCCCTGGGCCCCGGTCAGGCACAGCCGGATCTCTGTGGCCGGTTCGAGCGGCTCCATGATGGCGCTGCCGCGGCTGCCGTAGACCTCAAAACGCCGCGCCGCCGGTCGCGTCTCCATCGCCGAGGTGTCGACCAGCGCCATGGCATTCTCGTACTCGAAGACGCCCAACGTGTTGTCGGGACATTCGGCGACGACGCCGGTCTCGTTGCGCAGAAAGGCGGTCACCTTGTGCGGCCGGCCCAGCAGCCAGACAACCTGGTCCAGCATATGACAGCCGAGTTCGTAAAACACGCCGCCCCGATGGCGGCTGACCTCGCGGCGCGCGTTCTCGTTCATGGCCGTGCCGATGCGCGTGCGCAGGGCGAAAATATCCCCGAGAAAACCTGACTTCACCCACTCGTCGATCTGCTGAAAGCCGGCGTGATAGCGGAACATGTAGCCCATCTGGACGGTCAGCCCGCGCTTTTCGGCCAGGGCGATTGTGCGCTGCCACTGGGGCCAGTTGTCGCCCGCCGGCTTGTCGTACCAGACGTGCTTGCCCGCCTGCACGCAGCGCTCGGTCTGGTCGAGGCCGTGGTGCGTGGGGCCCTCGGACGAGACCGCAACGATGCTGTCGTCCCCGAGCATTTCGCTCTCGCTGCCGAACCAGTTGACGTCTTGGTAGGGGCCGTCGGCCGCGGCCATGACCCGGCGCCGCTCCTCGTCCGGCTCGAGGACGCCGGCCAGCTCGACGTCCGGGTTGTCGATAATGGCGCGCAGCTTGCCCGCGGCGTGGGCGTGTTTGGTCCCGTATTGGGCGAAACGGATATTGGACATCGTTGGCTCCTGGCGGTTTGGATGCGGGATGTACCGGCTCTACGCGTTCAGTTCGGGCGGCAGCTCGAC
This sequence comes from Caldilineaceae bacterium SB0675_bin_29, assembly GCA_009843665.1. Taxonomy (GTDB): domain Bacteria; phylum Chloroflexota; class Anaerolineae; order Caldilineales; family Caldilineaceae; genus Bin5. The sequence goes on from VYDA01000139.1 coordinate 1,184, forward strand.
TTTCTGCGGCTGCCCGCTGTGGACCGACTCGATGATGTTTTCGAGGACCAGTGTGGCCAATATGCCGGGATAGGCCGGCACGTAGGGATCGGTATCGTTGCGAATCGCCTCGACCAGCAGGGGCATGCGCTCGATGAAGGCCGGCGAGTACGACTCGGTGGAGAGCTCTCCGCTGACGGGGTCGGGCGTGGTGATCGTGGCGCGGCTGAAATGCTTGTCGAGGACCGCGCTCTGCTGGCCGTCGTTAAAAGTGGAGAACCATTTGGTCAGCTTCTCGCTGAAGCCGGCGTCGCTCATCAGGTAGGTCGCGACGGAACCGTTGGCGAAGCGGATGTTGGCTGCGACCGTATCGATGATCTCGGGCGAGGCGAGCTGGCCGGGGTGCGTGACCTGGCCGCCGGTGGCGGAGATCTCGACCGGCGGCGAGTCGTGCATCCAGCACAGCAGGTCGGCCAGATGCACGCCGACGTCGAAGAGAGGGCCCCCGCCGATGCCGGGCAGCCACTGCCAGCGCGTGAGGTCTTCACGGCCGAGCATGACCTGGGCATGGCTCACCTTGGCCGGTTGCAGGCGGCTCTTGATGGCGCGCGATGCCCCGGAGAATCGGATGGAAAAGTTAATCATCAGCTTCTTGCCTGCCGCCTGCATGGCGTGGTAGATGCGCATACAGTCGGCGGAAGTCATGGCCATCGGCTTCTCGAGGTAGACGTGCTTGCCGGCCTCGAACGCGGCCAGCGCCAGCTCGGCGTGGGTGCCGTGCGTGGTGGCGATGGTCACGATCTCGATACTGTCATCGGCAAAGATGCGCTCCGCGTCTGTCGTATAGTAGCGGCCTTCAAACTGTTCGTAGTAGCTGCTGGCCGCCTCTTCATTGATGTCGCAGAAGGCGTGCACGTCGATATCCGGCGTATCCACGGCCCACCGGGAATGACTTCTGCCGACGCTGCCGCAGCCGATCAGGGCCCAGCCGAAAGGCTGGTCATGTGAGCTGGTCATGCTGTTCTTCTCCTCCTACTTTTGCCCGCCGACGCGGTTGTGTTGGCTGTCTGAACTACCTGGAGAGACGTGTGTCGGACAGAAGATATTGTGCGGTATCCCCGCCCCAAAGACAAGTCGCACAAAGGGCCAACTGCATCCCAAAACAGAGGTGAACCTTCTTAATCCTCTCGCAGCGACTATACCATGGTCACTCCGCAATCAACGCCGAGGCAGCGGAGACGCAGTATCTGACCACTGACCACTAACCACTGACTACTGCTTTTCTGGGCGGTCGGGCCTATTAGTCCCTCCCTTGTGCGGGGGGTCACCCCCCCCCAAACCCCCCCCCAACAACA
>VYDA01000531.1:0-1533 GCA_009843665.1 Caldilineaceae bacterium SB0675_bin_29
TAACCAGCAGCAGCCGGTTGAAGTCTACGCCGTTAACCGTACGCCGCGGCTGACTGAATGCCGTCGGACTGGCCAGCGCCTGTACCTCGACCAGCAGCGGGCGGCTTCCCTCCAGCGGCACGGCGATAGCGCTCCCCGCCGCGTTCGGCAGCCTTTCCGCCAGAAACATGGCCGATGGATTGGCAACCGGGGCCATACCTCGTTCCGTCATCTCGAAAACACCCACTTCATTCGTACTGCCGAAGCGGTTCTTCACCGAATGCAACAACCGGTAGGCGTGAAAGCGCTCCCCTTCCAGTTGGAGCACTGCGTCCACCATGTGCTCCAACACCCGAGGGCCGGCAATGGCTCCCTCCTTGGTCACATGTCCCACCAGAAACAGCGGAACATTGAGTTGTCTGGCCTGACGCAGCAAATGAGCCGCGCAATCTCGCACCTGGGACACCGAACCGGCTGCACTCGCGCTCGACCCGCTGTGGATCGCCTGTACCGAGTCGACAATAACCAGGGAGGGCTTGACCTTGCCAATCTGTTCCAGAATCTGTTCCAGGATCGTGTCCGCCAGTATCAGCAGACCCCTCTCGTCGATCCCAAGCCGCGCCGCACGCTGCCCAATCTGATAGGCGCTCTCCTCAGCGCTGACATACAATACCTGGCCGGCCTTGCCCGCCACCTCCGCAGCCGTCTGGATTAGGAGCGTACTCTTCCCAATGCCAGGGTCGCCGCCTACCAGAATGCCGGAGCCGGGCACAATTCCGCCCCCCAGTACGCGATTCAATTCGGCATTCTCGAGAACGATCCGCCGCGACGGCTCACTGGGGATGTCCGGCAACGCCAGCGGAGATGGTGCTTGGAGGGAATCGGCGCTGCCGGCGGAAAACGTGATCCCGCTCTCCTGAATTCGGCTCTCCTGCAGCGTGTTCCACTCGCCGCAGTCCGGGCATCTTCCCATCCACTTCATCTGCGAACTACCGCACTCAATGCAGATGAACTGGGTTTTGACCCTGGTCGCCACAATCCCAATCCCTTTGCCTATCTACGCCGGCACCGGAAACGCCTTGACCATTTCGATCACCTCATCACGCACCGACTCCTGCAAGGCCGTATCTAGGGGATCGTAAGCGATCGAGGCAATCCAGCGGCCGATCTGTTCGAACTGCACCTGCTTCATCCCCCGAGTTGTGGCAGCAGGGGTACCCAGCCGGATACCGCTCGTGACCATCGCCTTTCGCCTGTCGAAAGGGATCATGTTCTTATTGCAATGGATCGACGCGTTGTCGAGGGCCGTTTCGACCAACTTTCCGTTAATCTCATCGTTGTCCAAACTGTTCAGGTCGACCAGCAGCAGGTGATTGTCCGTGCCTCCGGAAACGCTGCGCAGACCTTCGACCTTTAGAGTGTCGCTCAGCGCCTGCGCGTTGTCCAGAATCTGCTGCTGATACCTCTTGAACTCCTCCGCCTGCGCCAATTTGAATCCCACCGCCTTCGCAGCGATGATGTGCATGAGCGGCCCACCCTGAATTCCAGGAAATA
>VYDA01000531.1:1543-2511 GCA_009843665.1 Caldilineaceae bacterium SB0675_bin_29
TTGTGGTCGTGACCACATCGCAGTACGGAACCGGATCGGGATGTAGTTGCGCGGCAACCAGGCCGGCAACATGGGCCATGTCCATCATCAGCAGACAACCAGCCTCGTCTGCAATATCCCGCAACGCATGAAAGTCGAAATGGCGCGGATACGCACTCGCCCCTGCTAGGAGCAGCTTGGGCCGCTGTTCCAATGCCGTCTGCCGGATCACTTCGTAGTCCAGCTGCTCTGTTTCCGGATCGAGACCGTAATGGGCGAAATTGTAATAATGTCCGGAGCTGTTTAGGTGAAACCCATGACTCAAATGCCCGCCATGGTCAAGCTTCATCGCCAGCACAGTGTCGCCCGGCTTCAACAGCGCCATATAGACGGCGGCATTGGCCTGGGCGCCCGAATGGGGTTGCACGTTGGCATGTTCTGCACCAAAAAGCGCCAGCGCACGCTCGATGCCAACCTTCTCGGCGATGTCAACGTATTGGCAGCCGCCGTAATATCGCCGTCCCGGATAGCCCTCGGCATACTTGTTCGTCAAAACGCTGCCCGCCGCCGCCAGCACCTCGGGGAAAACGTAATTCTCGCTGGCAATCAGTTCGATTCCGTTCGTCTGCCTCTGACGTTCGGACTCAATCGCCGCGTAGATCTCAGGATCCCGTTCCCGGAGCAGTTGCCGCGGATCAGGCTGATCGGTCCAGTCTAAAAGGCCTGAGCCATTTGCCCGCGATTCCGAAATTAGCTCGTTCATTCTTGTATGCTCCAATGTCACACCTCTGTGACCGTTAAGTCCTGGCCAAATAGCGGCCCTGAGAGCTGCAAGCGAGGATGCCTCTCTCTACATTCTCCTCTTCGCACCAATCGCCCATCATTTGCTGCTTTAACTGACCACTGACCACTGACTACTGACCACTGCAGTTCTGGGCGGTCGGGCCTTCGGCCCTCCCTTGTGCAGGGGCTTCGCCCCCGCAACGCCC
>VYDA01000309.1 GCA_009843665.1 Caldilineaceae bacterium SB0675_bin_29
GGGGGCGCCGCCCCCGCAACGCCCCCTCCAACAACATGCCTCGTCGACCGTGTGTCGAAATCAGTGGCGGGTGCCCAATCGAAGGTGTCCAGCCAGACCACGTTCCGCCAGTCCCATCAGGTCCCCGTAGGCGCCGGCCTTGTGACTGCCCTCGCACCCGCCCCAACTGACGGACGCCATCGCACGGCCAGGCCTGGCGCCTACACTGCGTCTCGCCCAAAGACGGTAAACAATTCCAGCCACCGCTGGCACTGATTCCCCGCCAGACTGTTCCCACCCGCTCCGGGAAGCACGCTGTGACCCCTCGCGAATTGTCAGGACGAGTCAGAATCCGTAAAATGAGATCTACCATTTCCTCTGCGAAAAAGACTGAAAGCCTGACACCTTCTTGGGAAACGCAATAGAGGCAGGAAATTGAGCGAGTTCGTTGTCAGCTCCTCCAAGACCAGGGTCTGGAGACGGCCCGAAGATCATCCTCTACTGAGGCAGACAGACACCGCGCACCCAGCGTTTCAGGGCAAACTGACGGAGAGGTTTCCGCCTTCGATCGCCGAAGGACTGCCCAAAGTCCTCAGCGAGAACTCCGAAGATGCCCGCACCTGGCACTATTTCAGTCCCTTGCTCAGCGACGAACCGCAGAGGACACGCATAATGACTCAACTCATACGGCAGTCATTCTTTGGCTCAGTGCCTCCCCAGGTCTTTAAGGACATTAAGGCGGCAAAGCTGGAATTCTGGCCAAAGCTCCCCGCGCCCCCAAGCCGCCCGCAGGTGGAAGGGGATTCGGAACCGGACCTGTTGATTTCGCTGGGACAGAGCGCAGTTATACTCGTGGAGGCCAAGTGTCAATCGGGAGTAAGCGAGTTTACGACCTTCGACCGCAAACGTGACCAGGTGATTCGCCTGATCGACGTCGGCTCCTGGTACGCCCGCCAGCACGGGTTTCAATGCGTCTGCCTGCTCGTCCTGCAATACGGCGACGCCCAGATCAATGCCGAGAAAATCGTCAGCCGCTATGCCGGTCAACCGGAGGCGATTCAGAAAGCGCTCCCCTACCGGGACGACCTGACCGGGGCAGACTTCAGCCGCCTCGCCAGCGCACTAGCCTTCGTTCGCTGGCCAGACCCGCTGTTTTGATTAAGAACACGGGGACGAATTAAAGGAATCGCAATGGATCTTCGCGTCGGACTCATCGGCTACGGCAGTTGGACCCGCATGGCCTACCTACCCGCCCTCCGGCGGGACGGCCGCACCCAAATTGTCTCCGCGGCCGCGCCGAGCGCCGCCACGCAGCAACGCATCGCCTCCGACCTCGGCCCCGATGTCTCCGTATTCTCAAAGGCCGTCGATCTGTTGGCTGGCCCGCCCGTTGACGCCGTCTTCATCGCCGTCTCCGACGCCGCCCATGAGGAAGCGCTGACCGCGGCGCTCGACGCCGGCGTGCCCATGTTCTACGAACCGCCTCTTGCCAACCAGCGCAATCGGATTCGCCCCATGATTACCCGACTGCTGGAAGCGCAACAGGTGACCCACGCCGACCTCGAAATCGGCTTCATTCCAGTCTTCGTTGAGGCAGCCAGGCGGGTGCGCGAAGGGACCCTCGGCCAGATCCATACCGCATCAGTTCGACTCCAATCGAGCTGGGGCGCCGACCCCGAAGCGGACCTGAGCACGCTCAATCACATCGCTCCCTGGTACGTGGACACCCTTAACCGCATCCTTGGCGCGACACCTTCCCGGGTCTTGATCCTCGAAGGGGAGGGCCTGCCGGGACGCGCCCAGAGGCAGTGCCAGGGGCTCTACGACTATGGCGGCACATGGGGAACCGTACAGGTCAATCTCAACTGTGTCGTCGAACTGGAAACCACAGTCGAAGTGAACGGAGAAGACGGCGACCTGATCGTTGATCTCTTCTCCGGCGAACTGCGCCAGCGCACTCGCAGCAAGAGTGACTGGTCCGTCGAAAGCGTAGCAGAGTCGGAACCGCGTGCCGGCTGGCCCGGAATGAACGAATGCGTCGCCACATTCCTCGACGCCCTCACAGGTGAGCCGCTCACTGATACAACCTCCTCTGCCAGCCCCGTCGATACCCTCAGAGAATCGCTTGGGACCGCGCCGTTGCCCGCAGACGCAAAGTCCGTCGCCCAACTTCACATGATAGGGATGGCAGCCGAGGCCTCAAAAGACAGTGGCGGCTGGGCAAAGATCGAGGATATCGACTCGTTATAAGCGGAAGGCGCCTCGCAGTTTCCTGACACTCACGCCGTCTGATGGACCGGGAATACGTCAGACGCGATCCTCTCCATCTGATCCTGAATGCCGCCGGCCGTAGGGGTCGTGTTGAAATCGAACAGCATATGCTCGACCCCCCCCTCGGCCTATCGCCCGATGAGGTCATTGACTTCGGACATCGACCCTTTGATCAACGAAACCTCCGAGTCCGCCTGATCGCCCAGTTCAGTGCGGGCATGGAAGACGACCGTGCGCGGTTCTCCGTTCGCCCA
>VYDA01000244.1 GCA_009843665.1 Caldilineaceae bacterium SB0675_bin_29
CGACCCCAATGCCATCATCGAGGACCTGCCGGTCGGTGTCCAGCAGCGCGTCGAAATCCTCAAAGCGCTCTACAGAAAAGCCGATATTCTGATCCTGGATGAGCCGACTTCGGTCCTGACGCCCCAGGAAATCGAGGGTCTGTTCGAAGTCATGGAGCTGTTGCGCAGTCAGGGCAAATCGATCATCTTCATCACCCACAAGCTCAAAGAGGTGCTGCGCATCGCCGACCGCATCGCCGTCCTGCGCCGTGGCGAGATGGTGGGCGAAGCCGATCCGGCATCAGTATCGCAGGAGGATCTCGCCGCCCTTATGGTAGGACGCAAAGTGACACTGGAGGTGGAAAAGGAACCGGCCAGCGGAGGTGAAGTCCTGCTTCAGATTCGAGACATAGAGGCATTCACCGACCTGGGGGAACATGCCCTGCGCGGCGTCTCGTTGGACGTGCGCGCCGGCGAGATCGTCGGCGTCGCCGGCGTACAGGGTAACGGCCAGACCGAACTCGTGGAAGTCGTCACCGGGCTGCGCCCAGCCACCGCCGGCACAGTCCTGATAAACGGTGTCGACATGACAAACGCCTCCCCGCGGCGTATCACCGAAGAAGGCGCCATCTGCCACGTCCCGGAAGACCGCCACATGTATGGCATGGTCGACGCCTACTCGGTCGCCGACAACCTTGTTCTTAGCTCCTACTACAAGAGGCCCTTCTCCTCCGGCCTCACCATGAATGAACAGGCCATCGCCCAACACGCTGAAGAACTGGTGGCGCAGTTCGACGTGCGCACGCCCTCCGTCAGGACCTCCGGCGCCAGCCTGTCAGGCGGCAACCAGCAGAAGATGGTCGTCGCCCGCGAGTTCGGTCGCCCCATCCGCCTGCTCGTCGCCGCCCAGCCGACGCGTGGCATCGACGTCGGCTCAATCGAATTCATCCACAGCCAGATCGTCGACAAGCGCGACGAAGGCGTCGCAGTCCTCCTGGTGAGCTACGAGTTGGATGAAATCATGGCCCTTTCCGACCGCATCGCCGTCATGTTCCACGGCCAGGTCAGCGCAATACTGCCGCGCAACCAGGCAACCCGCGAAAAAATCGGTCTCCTCATGGCCGGTGTCAGCGTCGACGACGAGTCGTCAACCGGCTGACCGGAAGAGGCTCCGATCGGCGCCCCAATCCCTTGGATCAGGCTACCCGCTTTAATCTGACGAGACAAGGCAAGAAAGACAACCACCGGATGACAGATCCCGCACTCGACCAGCCCCAACTCGAAGAGTACGACGACATCGACGGCGAGGACAGGTTTCCTCACACCAACGGCGAGCTCTACTTCGTCGCTGACAGGGACAGCGATCTCTACGATCTCCGCTGGCACTGGCACAGGCGCGCCTACGCCCGGTCCATCCGCATCCGCATCGACGCGCCCATCTACACCAGCAGCGGCATCAGCAGCGAGCAGCTGGACGACGTCCTTCCCCTCGCCGTTCAGCTCTACCCCGGCTACCAGGAGACCATCTACGGCGTCGAAGGCGTGATCGTCAGCAAACGCATCTTCGCGCCCCTCGACAGCTACTACGACCGCTCACTCCTCTGGATGATGGAAGCCCAGGCCGAAGGCGACCGCCTGATTCAGATTCGCGTCGAAATCGACTGGGGCGAACCCCTCGACCAGCGCATGGGCGACGGACTCCTGGTCGCGCAGAAGGATCCAGGCGAGGCCAAGGGGGCCCACGGCCAGCGCAATGCCGAAAGCACCCGCGTCTTCGGCGCCGCAGAAGGACGCCCCGACCTGGTCGATTTCCCCAGCCCCTCCCAGGCCCACCTGGTATACCACGTACTCGTAGCCGGCCAGGTCGACCTCCCCCTGATCCTCGCGCTCAGCGACGTGGGCGAGCAGGTAGCCTGGAACGGCTTCCTCGTCCAGCGCGACATCTCCCGTGCTTTCAAACGCAGCCGCGCCAGCTGGCACGACATCACGCACCGTGGGCGGCTCTGGTCCCCCGACGCCGCAGCCGGCCACGCCGTACAACAGGCCAAGATCGGCGCCGTCCAAAAGCTTGCCCGCTTTCGCTCCGGCTTCGCCCCCGCCGACCGCGCCATCGAATCAGTCCCCGGACTCGTCGATCTGTTCGACACATTCGCCCCGGCACACAGCCGCAACATGCTCGACACCCTGCGCCGCGTCGCCGAGCGCACCGGAGGCGCACTCCCCCGCCGCCTTCCAGTGCTCCCTCGCGGCCCCGTTGACGTTCAGGAAGACGACATTCCCTTCGCCGCGGCCGCCTACCTGGTCGCCCTGCACACGCACCTGCAACGCCTTCCCGACCCGGAATGGCTCTCGACGCACCAGCAAGCCCTGACGGCCTTAGGGGGTGAACTGAGCGCAATCTCCCATGCTCTTGCAGACTCAAATGCCCCCGACCCCACGAACCCGTGCGCCTCCGCTGCAGCCCGCCGCGCCCTGACCGCTGCCTCCGCCCTGGCCCGTCAACTGAGCCAGACCGAGGCCGCC
>VYDA01000586.1:0-1969 GCA_009843665.1 Caldilineaceae bacterium SB0675_bin_29
ACCGTGCTTCACCCTGTTTCCCGTCCCCCGTCCCGCTTCCGTAGATGCCGGCGCTGTCCCTGCCCATCTGCCACCTGGTCACTGGCCAGCAAGCAATTTCAGCCACCACTGGCACGATTCCTGCACCTGACCTTTCTCGCCCCAAAAATGAACTGCGCCCCAATCCTTCCCCTGCGCAGGGGCAACTCGCGGCATTTGGTCAGCAAAGTCCTTTCGCTGTAAGGTATTCTAGGCACAAACAATATCATCCTCTTGTCAATATTTGCCGCTTCCCTGAATAAGAAGGCCAGGCTACTTTTTCCAGGACATCACCCAAATGACAGTCAACAAATCGTTGCTGACCGTGAGTCTTCCGCGCGTCCTGGGACTGGTCGCCATCCTGGCGTCGCTGACAGTCCTCACCCTCCCAAGCGTCGGTGTGACCAATGCGCAAACCGAGACTGAGACGCCTGCACCCGGAGAAGGCGGGGACCCGGGCGGCCCAGCCGCACCTGTGCTGACAGCGACTCCTGGACATAGCTGGATAACGCTCAGTTGGGAGCCCGTTGCGGGCGCCGACATGTACGAGGTCTGGTCGCGGAGAGGCACAGACGGCACCTGGCGCGAGTCTTCTGCCAGCCCCCATTCAGACACTGCACACGGATTTCTCGGCCTTCCGTCTGGTTCGACTTGGCAGTTCCTGGTCCGCTCCATAGCAGCCGATGGCAAAGTGAGTGCCTGGTCCCAGCTGGCGCAAGCCACTGTATCCGAGGTACCGACGCCAACTCCCACTCCGACCACAAGTGAGACCGGGACGCCTGCACCCGGAGAAGGCGGGGACCCGGGCGGCCCAGCCGCGCCCGTGCTGTCCACGACCAAGGGGCCCGGATGGATTACCCTCAGTTGGGAGCCCGTTTCGGGCGCCAACACGTACGATGTCTGGTGGCGATTTGCCGACGGAGGAAGCTGGCGACAGGCTGACGGAAGCCCTATTTCAAATACGGACTATGGATTTATCGGGACGAGCGACGGTACCACTCTGGACTTTCTGGTCCGTTCAATTGCCGCCGACGGCAAAACGAGCCCCTGGTCCGATCTGCATCAGGAAACTGCAATCGGTAGGCTGACACCGACACCAACACCCTCACCTACGCCGACGGTAAGCAGCAATCTTCCCGCGCCGGCCATGACCGCACGCCAGACCGAGGCGGATGCCATCGAACTCCATTGGTCGGAAGTTTCGGGCGCAGACAGGTACGAACTCTTGACCTGGTGGGCAACAGACCCCGGCTGGCAGGGCCTGGGCGATAACTTGCGAGGGACGTCGTACACGCACCGCGGACTCACTCTCGGCAGAACCTACCACTATGCGATCCGCGCCATTGAAGCAAACGGTGTACCGGGGCCGTGGACGCAGTACCCCTACCCGACCGTGACCGTACAGGAGACGTCTACGCAGACGCCGACGCCGTCAGGGCCAACACAAACGCCAACACCTACGCCAACCGGACCGACAACAACAGCAACAACAACTGCAACAATCTTAACGGCAACATCAACGGCAACCCCGACGCCGTCAGCGGGCGGTACACTTCCTGCGCCGGAACTGACCGCGCGGGCAACCGGGATCAATGCAGTCGAGCTCAGTTGGACAGAAGTCTCGGGGGCCAACAGATACGAGCTTCTGACCTGGTGGGCTACCGATCCCGGCTGGCAAGGCGTGGGCGGCACCCTGCGAGGGACGTCCTACACGCATCGCGGACTCACGCCCGGCAGGACCTACCACTATGCAATCCGCGCCATAAGCGCAAACGGCGCAGCCGGTACGTGGACGCAGTACCCCTACCCCTACGTGACCATAACCGAGACGCCAACGCTTACGCCAACGCCTGCAGGGCCTACCCCCACACCAACGCCCACGCCAACCGGGCCAACACCAACGGCAACAGCGACGCCGACCGCGCCGCGGACAGCGGGCGGCAAACTACCC
>VYDA01000586.1:1979-2501 GCA_009843665.1 Caldilineaceae bacterium SB0675_bin_29
CCTGGTTGGCATTGCGTGGGCGGCACATTGAGAGGGACTTCGTACACGCACAGCGGTCTAGTGAACGGCAGGGCCTATCATTACGCAATCCGAGCCATTGACGCTCAAGGCGTAGCCGGCGAGTGGACTTCGTCCCCGTACCCTTACGCCTTCGCAACCTCGACCCCGCAGACCGAACTGCCTGAGGAGAGAGCTGCCCTGATCGCCCTCTACAATGCGACCGACGGGCCGAACTGGAGGCACAGCGACAACTGGCTGTCCAGCCAGCCGGTCTCGACATGGTACGGCGTATTCACGGACTCGAACGGCAGTGTTGAGCGGCTTGAACTCACAACGAACGGGTTGAGCGGGGAGATTCCTGATCTGAGCGCGCTCTCCAATCTGACTGTCCTTGAACTCTACAATAACAATCTTACCGGTACGTTCCCGGACCTGAGCGCGCTAACCAGACTGTCGAAGCTGGCTCTCCACGACAACCAGTTGTCCGGCGATATCGAGTCGCACAGCACGCTCACAAATCTG
>VYDA01000054.1 GCA_009843665.1 Caldilineaceae bacterium SB0675_bin_29
TGCGTGTAGCGTGGCGCTATGGTAAGTTGTACTCAATTGAACAGCCGCTCGGCGGCAGCGAAAAGAATCAACCGCGCTCACACAAAAGAACAAGCTCTCTCCTTGCACGAGCAAGGGGGTTTATTAAATAAGAGGAGGGCAGATGATGGAGGTCGAACGCAAACTGGCTGATATGGGCTTGCAATTGCCGCCGCCGGTCAAGGCGCCGCCCGGCGTAGTGCTACCATTTTCCTTCGTGCGGGTTCACGATGGCATTGCCTACATCTCCGGCCACGGACCGCAGAACGCCGATGGTACGCTGTCTGGTCCCTTCGGGGTAGTTGGTGTCGATGTCACGGTAGAGCAGGGCTACGAAGCGGCGAAGGCGGTCGCGCTCTCGATGCTCGGCAGCCTCAAACGCGAACTGGGCGACTTGGATCGCGTCAGCGCCTGGCTGCGCTTGCACGGCATGGTCAACTGCACGCCCGATTTCGCCCAGCAGCCCGCCGTTATCAATGGCTGTTCCGATCTGATACTTGCGCTCTATGGTCCAGAACGGGGTGCCCACGCCCGCTCGGCTGTGGGGATGGGCTCGCTGCCTTTCAACATGGCGGTCGAGATCGAAGCGATGGCTGCCATCGATTAGGCCTCACTCGCGCTCCAGCAGGAGATTGAGATAGCCGTCGACGCGCGCGTTCCAACCGGCCGGCACATAGGTCGTGCTGTCCATTTGGAAGACGAGCGCCTCGCCGCTGAAGCAGGCTCCGGGACGAAGCGCATCGCGTTCAAAAAGTTTTAGCGCGCCACCAGTTGGCGACGCCTTTTCACCGACGGACCCCGCTTCGTGGATGCGAGACTCGGCTTCCTCGAATTCAGGCTTTTCGATGGCGCCCGTCCCAGAGACGCGCAAATTGACGATCTCGACCTTCCGCCAGCGTATTGCATGGCCATAGGTGCGTTCGTGCGCTTCGTGGAAGGCTTGGTCCGCGCGCTCGTCAAAGGGGATGTTCAGTTCGTAGGCTTGGCCCTCGTAGCGCATATCCAGCGTGGCGGAGAAGCGCATATCGTGCTCGGCTATATTCTCCTGGCGCAGTTCGGATTCCGCCAAAGCCAACAGTTCCTGCTCCATCTCCCGCAGTTGGATGAGCTTGTCGTCGGTCGCGGCGCGCATGACCGACCGGCTGTAATCGACGGCGACATCGGCGATCAGCAGTCCCAGCGCGCAGAGGACGCCGGGCGACATCGGCACCAGCACGCGCGGGATATCCAGCCGCGCCGCCGCCTCACAGGCATGCAGCGGTCCGGCGCCGCCGAAGGCCACCAGCGTAAAATCTCGCGGATCGTAACCGCGGGCGATGGACACGCGCCGAATCGCCCGGTCGATATTGACGTTGGCGATATCGACCACGCCCTGCGCCGCCTCCACCATGTCTAACCCAATTTGCCGCGCCAGATCCGCCAGCGCTCGCTCGCCCGCCGCCATGTCCAGCGCCATCGCCCCGCCCAGAAAATGCTCGGCGTCCAGCCGCCCGAGGATCGCGTTGGCATCGCTGAGTGTCACCTGCTCGCCGCCCAGCCCGTAAACGGCCGGTCCCGGGTTGGCGCCTGCCGATTCCGGACCTACGCGCAAGGCGCCGCCGGCATCCACGCGCGCCAGCGATCCGCCGCCCGCGCCGATCGTTTCGATATCGAGCATGCGCACACGTGTGGGCAAGCCGTCTATCGCTGATTCCGGCCGCGGCTCCGGCTGACCGGCTATCAGCGCCACATCAGTCGACGTCCCGCCCATATCCAGCGTGATGATCTTGTCGAAGCCGGCCGTCTTCGCCAAATGAAAAGCGCCCATGACGCCGGCTGCTGGTCCGCTGAGCGCGGTGTGGATCGCCCCCTGTCGCACGCGGCTCGCCCGCATTACGCCGCCATCGGACTTCATGATGCGCAGCGATGTAGCGGCCGGCAGCGCCGCTTCCAGCTTCCCGATGTAGCGCGACATGACGGGCCGCACGTAAGCTTCGAGCGCGATCGTGCTTGATCTTTCATACTCGCGGAATTCCGGCAGCACTTCCGACGAAAGCACCACCTGCCAGTCTTCGCCCACGATGCCGCGCTCCAATATCCGCTCCTTGACCCGCCTCTCGTGCACAGCGTTGACGTAACTGAAAAGAAAACAGACGGCTATCGAATCAACGTCATCGACAGCCATTGCATCCAGCGCCTCATCCAGTTTTGCCTCGTCCAGAGGCCTCAAGACTTCTCCTCGGTGATCGAGCCGTTCCCGCACTTCATAACAGCGCTCGCGCGGAATCAGTGGTGGCGGGATGCTCGGATGGATGTCGTAGAGCACCGGTCGATCCTGCCGCCCGATGAAGAGCAGATCGCGGAAACCGCCGGTCGTGAGCAGAGCCGCCCGCGCGCCCTTGCGCTCCAAAATGGCATTGGTAGCGACGGTCGATCCATGCGCCACCTGCTGCAGCGCCGCCAGCCCGCCCGGCGTGATCGTCTCCAGCCCGGCCAGCATCGAC
>VYDA01000440.1 GCA_009843665.1 Caldilineaceae bacterium SB0675_bin_29
CAGCTATGGCTTTAGTCCCGTCATGGAAAGGCCTCGAATGAAGTACTTGGTGGCGAAGATATAGATGAGCATGACCGGCACAACCGTCAACATCGATCCGGCCGCCCACATCTCGTAGCGGGTCCAATAGAGACTGCGCAGACCGGCCAGCACCAGCGGCAGCGTCTGTTTCTCGGGGCTGTTGAGAACGACCAGCGGCCACAGGAAGTTGTCCCAGTTGAAGAGGAAGATGAAGACGATCAAGGCCGCCAGCGCCGAGGTGGCCATGGGCAGGACGATGGTGAAAAAGATGCGCCATTCGGACGCGCCGTCGATGCGGGCTGCATCGAGCAACTCGGACGGAATCGACTCCATGAACTGGCGCATCAGGAACAGCCCAAATGAAGACCACAGGCCGGTGACGATGATGCCGCTCAAATGGTTGGACATCTTCAAGTCGGCGATGGTGATGTAAAGGGGCACAAGAACCACGGCAAAGGGGATCATCATCGTAGAGAGCAGCAGGGTGAAGAGCTTCTCCTTCCCCCAGAAACGGTACTTGGCGAAGATGAAGCCGAGGGCGGCCGAGGTCAGTGCGCTGCACAAGGTTACGGAGGTCGCTTGTATTGTGCTGTTGGAGAAGGCCGCGGGGAAATTGACCCGCCCGATGATTTCGATGTAGTTCTCCAGCGTCCAAACCTTGGGCAAAAGCGCGGTCGAGCGGACAAGCTCCTGGAAATGTTTGAACGACGCGAAAATCATCCACACGAATGGCGTGACCGACACAAAGGACATCACCAAGAGGACCAGATGCAAAATAGCCTGCCCTACCAGCCGCCTCGGCGAAGGGCGATAGCGGGAACCTTGCAAAGGGCCGGCCAGTTCGATCTCTTCCGTAGCTGCCATTCGTTTAGACCGCCTCTTCAGTGGAAAGTGGATCGTCGCGCTCGCTGTCAGCAATGCCAGGATGCCGGGTCGCGAATCTCCCTCAATATGACCATCGTGGACGCAGTAACCTGATCTGCACTAAGCTGATGAAAAGAATCAGGACGAATTGAAGCAGCGCGGCCGCGGTCGCCGTGCCGAATCGCAGATCTTCGAATGCCTCTGAATAGATCAGCATGTTGTAGACATAGGTGGCGTCGCCCGGTCCGCCTCGGGTCATCACAAAGGGAAACGTGAACTCCTGCAGCGTGCCGATGGCCAGCAGAACCGTAACCAATAGCAGTGTATGTCCCAGCAACGGCAGGGTAATACGCCAAAATCGCTGCCACTCGTTGGCGCCGTCCACCAGCGCTGCATCGTACAGTTCTTCGGGAATATGAAGGATGCCCGCCGTGAGGATCACGACGTAGAAGCCCAGCCCTTTCCAGCTGCCAACTGCTACGATTGTAGGGAGCGCCGATGAGGTACCGGCCAACCAGCGCGACTCGGGCAGGTGCAGCGCGCGCAGAATCTGGTTGAACATACCCACTTCGGGATCCATCAACATGCGAAATAGCAGCGAGACCGCGACCAGCGAGACCACAACCGGCACGAAGATGATCGCCTGGTAGGTGTTGCGCCCGCGTCGAATATTCGCCAGGCAGGTAGCGATGAAAATACTCAGCGGCAAGATAAAGACAAAGGCGAGCGCCGCCCAGAGCAGCGTGTTGCGCACAGAGATAAAGAAGAGCGGGTGCTCAAAGAGCTGGAAGAAGTTATCCAGCCCGACGAACTTGCTGGCTGCCGGGTTCAAGACCCGATACTGCACCACAGCCAGGCGCAGCGCGTTGAGGATGGGCCGGAACGAGAACATCCAGTACCAGATTAGAGTTGGCAGGATGATGCTGGCTCCGAACCAGAACTGGGGCTTGCGCAAAGCCCAGCGCACTGCGGCAACGATGCCGCGCAGCCGGGAACCGGACTGCCCCTGGCTGCCGGCCGTGTAAGCGGTTGTCATCTGAGGCTCCCTCTGCCGGGAAGGGGAGGCAGGATCAGCGCAGCGCTTTCCGTGCCCTGCGCTGACCCAAGGACAATTCAGCCGCTAGACGCGCTTCATTCGAACAGAAGCGCCTGGAACAATGTCAGGAGAGTGCGGCGATGTCTTCAAGGTAGACCTTGTACTGCTCTTCACAACGTTCCTGGTACGACTTGACCGCTTCCGCTGCGGTCAGTGTGCCAAGTCGAACTTCAGAGCAGACCGAGGCTCCGATCCCGTCGACCTCTGACGGGTAACCGAACCCTTCGCCGTAGTAGCGGGTGATGGGACCGAGATTCTCCATGACCTTGGCTGCCTGTACCTGCGGCCCTTCCGGATCCGGATCCGAATAGTGGTCGTACTTGCCGATCAGTCCTTTCCAGGCCGGCGCGCCGATGCCACCGTAGATCTTGGCATATTCCCGCTGCCCTTCATGGGTACACATCGTCTGCAAGTAGGCGATGGAAAAGTCGCGATTGCCGGTATTGCTGGGCGCCGCAAACCCCCAGCCCGCCTCACCCACGAACGTAGGCAGTTCGTCGGGCAGAACCTTGGGGGCTGAGGTAAGCTCGTAATAGACGCCCTCATCCCTACCCTGTTGCAGCGCCGGGTTGGAAATCCCCCTGGCGATGCCGATTTTGCCCGCCAGAGCCGTGTTGAACTGATTCTCGTCCAGTTCCGTTTCGATGCCCATCTGCACCGGCGTCTCGGCAAAGAGGCGCATCGCTTCCACGCCTGCCTCGCTGTCGATGTTGAACTGTTTGTTCTCAAGGTCCCACCAGTCTGAACCCTCGCCGGCGAGCAGTGTGCGCACAATGCCCAGGTAGCTCTGATTGTCCCAACCCTTGCTGCTCAGTCCCCATTTCACTACGCGGCCATCCTCTTCAACGTGCAGCGCCTCGGCCAGCTCCCACATCTGCTGATAGCTGTCGAAGATCCAGTCCCCGTTGGTCGGTGGATGGAGGTCGGCCAGTCCGAGCGCATCGACATCCTGGGTGGGTACACAGACCATCGAGCCGACCAGGTTGGCCTCTGTGGGCACGCCGTAGATCTCGCCTCCCCACGAGTAGGCTTCGATCGACTCCTCCTGGAAGGCCTCATTGGGCACGACTCCTACTGCATCGAATACAACATCGCTCAGCGGAAGCAATCCCTGCTGGATGTAGAGAGGAATCGAGACCTTGCCCATCATGCAGATGACATCGGGATGGGTGCCCGCGGACATGGCAGCGATCAGTTTCGTTTGCAGCGGCCATGCCTGTGGCTCAATGCGCACGCTGTAACCTGTCTCACTCTGCACAAGTTCGGCAATGCGCTCGTAGGTGGCGACATGCGGGTCGTACTGCAAGCCCCACTGAACGCCCTCCTGATCTTCGGCAGCTGGAGCCGACGCTTCTCCAGCCGATTCTGCAGAGGAAGGCTGGCCCGTCTGGGGAGCACAGGCGACGAGCAGGCCGCCTGCGGCCCCTAACGCGCCTACACGCAGGAATTCACGACGCGAAACAGATTCATTCTTTGCCATTTCTCCTTCTCCCTGTGTGGTCGAATCCTGATTCTCCCCATCCGAAAATAACCACCGGTGGAAGCGTTCCTCTCGGATAGGGAAGTCTGTTAAGATGACGGAACTGGTCCGCCCTGCAAAGCACGCAACCTTATCTCACGCACGCTGCAACAAGGACTTTGCCGGGGAATTGACATTTCAGATGGCAAGCAATATAGTTGTTTACGGGTGCAACTATATCACGTATTGTCGTTGTGTCAAACGGTTTTTTCGACCCCCGATTCAGACCTGATATCCGTCCAGTCTATCATTCGGGTCACGCGCCCCGGCCTCGATTCCACACGCCAGGGAGGGAGCGAAGATGGAACTGACATGCAAACAGAAACAGTTTTTCGAAACCTTCGGATACCTTGCTCTGCCCGGGCTGCTGGAGGATGAAATCGACTGGATCACCGAGGAGTTCGAGGCGGTCTTCCAAGGACGAAACGTTGTCCATGACGGCAGCAAACGCTCCTGCATCGTGCCCTTTATCGACCAGCGCGAACGGCTCAGCACACTCCTGGATCATCCCAAACTGGTGGGGCTGATTTCCGGCGTGCTGGGCGAGGATTTCAACTACCTGGGCGGCGATGGCAACTTCTACACCGGGGACACCCGCTGGCACAGCGACGGCTTCCATGAGGTGGGCAAGTTTCTCAAAGTCGCGCTCTATCTGGATGAGGTCGACCAGGATAGCGGCTGCCTGCGCGTCATCCCCGGCACGCACCGGAAGGACATGTTCATGGGCTGGGAAGCCCGCCAGGCGAGCGAGTCGCTGGAGCGCTGGGGGATCGAGCAATATGATGTGCCGGCGATGGCTCTGGAGACGCGGCCGGGCGACGTGGTCGCCTTCAACCACAACCTGATGCACGCCTCCTTTGGCGGCAGCACACGACGCCGCATGTTCACCCTAAACTGCTGCGCCCACTGCGAGACCGATCTGGAGATTGAGGAGTTGAAGCAATACATCGCCAACCATAACCGCTATTGGATCGATCAGATGCACTCTGATGTCATGCGCCGGACCGCGTCGCCCGCCCGTATGCGCCACCTGCAGCAGGTGATCGACAACGAGAGCCATCTTCCTGCACTGTCCGCCAAGGCGCGCATGGAGATGTCCGAACCTGCGCATGGGTAGTCCCTGCCGACGCGATCGATTCCTCTCACATGTTGGATAAGAGGAATCGCTTCGGATCACGCCCGAGCAATCAACTTACGAACAGTTCTTTGTGGGTGAGTTCGACACCGCTTCGCAACCCATCCTGCAAAGAGCCGCGATAGGCGCCGTCAACCCGGATGAGACGCAGTTTCTGGCCGAAATCGTAGCGTCATCTGAGCAGTTGCCGTGCCCCATCGCGGTCAGGCAGGTCAGAAGCGGGGACCAGGACGGCCAAGAGGTCCCTTTGCCAGTATCTGCTGTGGATTAACCGTCCAAATATGGGAAGAAAGGGGGAAACCGGGGATAACTTCGGGGATAACCTTGAAAAAAGTGGATAAACCTACTCATATCCCTGTTATCTCTTTATCCCCATTTCCCGCGAGTTATACTCATCCGGGTACAACTTGGGGGCAATTGCTGCATCTTGTGTCGAGCATTTGTTCGGCGGATCATTCCATCCCTATCTTTCCTGCACTTCCCTCTGAATTATCCCCTCTAAATTCGTGCTCCTCGGGCCGCACAACCACTACATACAGTCACTCTTCCGTCACGTCACCACATATAGTTCCTTGGCTTTACATATCCCCATTTCCCCAGTCCCTACGAAGTTATACTAAATTAAGAATTAAAGAATCTGAACAGGAAATTTTTCAAAAACAGGAAAAGTCAATCGGCATCAAGAAGAATGGCGTCGGGTGAAAAATGAGGCAGAGGATTCGAATATCCTCCCCACCCGTCAATGACAATGTACGGAACAAATCGGATGCCAAAATGGAAATGTCGTCCTGGCTCGGACATTTGACTGTAGTAGCCGAGCAGTTCGCCCCGCTCCACGCGCTGACCTGCGTCGACAACGAACTGATGAAAGCGCGTGTAGAGGGACTCGCCCCATGGATGGGAGATGCGGATAAAGCGGCCATACCGTTCGCGGTCATTGCCGATTGTGGTTATGATGCCACTGTCTGACGCGATGATTCTTTCACTGGGGACCATTTCAAAGTCGACGCCGTTGTGTCCGAGGAGCGCCTTGGCGCCGACGACAAAACGGCGGTAGTACTCCGGGCGGGCCCCCCATTCCTGGACGACACGCCGCCGGCCTTCAAAAGGCGCCGTCAGGTAGACGCCTTCCGGTTCGTAACTCCCGTTTTCGATTGCACCTTGAACAAAGTCGAAAGACATGGGCTGGGAGTGGGTTTCACCTCAATAAATTTGGTGTCCAGGCCTCACGTCCTGCATCTGAAGAATCCACGATTTGGACCGTCAGCGGCGGGCGGCGTCGGTTGCAAACTTAACTCAATTTCTCTGTTGGAATTCGACAACAACGCTATGAAAAGGTATACTTATCGAATGCGCCCTTTACGGTGCAGGACGCAACAGATCAGGACATGAGAGGACTTCAATTAGTATAGTTGTGTCCGCGGAATTGACAAAGACAATCACGACAAGGACAGGACGGATCGATGCCAATTTATGAACTGGTCTGCAAAGAGTGCAGTCATCAATACGAACGCATCGTGTCATTTTCCAGCACCGTTCTTCCTGCTTGCCCGGCCTGCAGCTCGGTCGAAGTCATCCGGCTTCCGAGCAAGCCGGCCATTCACTTCAAGGGTAGTGGATGGTACATCACCGACAGCAAGAAGGAGGATGAAAAGAAGAAGGCTGAGGCGCAGAAGACAGCAGCGCAAAAGACTGACACCAATGGGTCCGGGCCTGAAAAAGCCACAGAGAGCGAATCGAAAGGCGAGTCCAAGACCGAAACCAAAGCGGAATCGAATACCAGTTCCTTGAGCGAATCCAAGAGCGCCGCAAAAGAAGAAGGATAGTCTTTGCCCGTTTTGGCCGCGTCTGTCGTGAGGGAAGACAGGTACCCTTGCCAGCGCGGTCGCGCATCTGAAATCATATCGCGTGCAAACAGCGGAGTGGCAGTGCAATGGACCACTCCGGTTTATCGACACCCTTGCCGATTCAGTAAGGGTGTTTTCTACTGTTAAGGGGGCGTTGCGGGACGAAGGATCTGGAATCTGCGGAGCGAGTGAGGGTATTTCCGCGTATGCCGCCTCGCCGTCAGGGAGCCGCCTCCAGCTTGTCAGCCAGAAGGGAGGCGAGAAAGGTGCGCTCCTGGTCGCCGTCGAAGAGGATCTTGATCCGTTTATCCACGTCCTCCCCGCTCACTTCCGTAACTACACCGTCACCAAAATGTGTGTGGACAATGCGCTGCCCGCAAGCGAGCTGCGCTAGGGCGCGCCGTTGCGACCGGGTCGGCTGCGGCGCTTTCACTGCGGCCGCCTCCTGCAACGACGTAGCAATGTTCGTCTCCCGGTCCCGCCAGGCCTCCGCCAGTGTGCCAACCGTCTGCTCCGGATTCCTGGAGAGGGAGAAGCGCAGCTGATTGGCGTTCTGCACGGCCGCGGCCAGTGCATCCATGGAGACGCCTTTCTCCCGGCTGGTATGGTCTCCCAGCGCGGTCAGACGTCTGGCCCGGCTCAACACCGACAAGAAACGGTCCATCTGCTTGACCGGGTCGTCAAACGGGTCGATCACAGCCAGCTGGATGCCATGGCGCCGGCACAGCTCATCGCGTGTCTGGTCGCGTTGCTCCTCTTCCAGCAGCTCCCAGTCGTCACGGCGGCGACGCCCTTTGCCGGTCAGGCCGGAGAAGCGCACGGCGATACCGACCGGCTGGCACAGATAGTCCAGTTTGAGACGGCGGCGTGTGGCAGGGTTGATCAACCAGTCCGGGCTGACATTGGACTGCAGGTCGGCGTCATTGAATACGCGGGCGAAGATTTCGCGCCAGGCGTTCACTGATAGATACGCGGTTGACATGGAATTGCGGCCTTGGAAACTTTCGGTTTACAGTCTTTCGCAGGTCCTCGCTCGGCAACTGAAATCTGACTGCTGAAAACGGCACCGGGAAGAAAATATATTGTACAGAACCGTTCCTGCCAGGCAAAAAGCTGCAGGCGTACACAAGCAACATCATCCACCGCTATGACGAGACCGGACAGCCGCAGCGCAGAGGCCCGGAACAGCAACGGAGGCGTGCGGGCGCTGGATAGCAGAGGGATCGCCGGCGCCGCGACGCTGGTTATGCTCCTGTTCATCCTCAGCCGGGGGACGGGTCTGCTGCGGGAGATGATCATCGGCGCCCGCTTCGGCACCGCCGCCGACCTGGACGCCTACTTGGCCGCATTCCGCATTCCGGACCTGCTCTTCCAACTGGTGGCCGGCGGCGCCCTGGGCAGTGCTTTCATCCCCATCTTCGCCGCTGCCTGGACAGAGGGCAGCCAGCAACAGGCATGGCTGCTGTTCAGCCGCGTCCTGAACCTGTTGACCCTGTTCCTCGTCATCCTGTGCGGGCTGGCGATGCTCTTCGCCGAACCCCTCGTCGCCGGGGTGATCGCGCCGGGCTTTGCTGTCGAGCAGCAGCGGCTGACGGCCTCGCTGATGCGCTGGATGCTGGCGAGCACGGTCGTCTTCGGCGCCAGCGGCCTGATTATGGGCGCGCTCAACGCGGTGCAGCATTTCCTGCTGCCGGCCTTCGCGCCCGTGCTCTACAACTGCGCTATCATCGCCGGCGCCTGGCTGCTCGCGCCGGTGCTGGGCATTCATGGCCTTGTGATCGGCGTGGCTGGCGGCTCCGTGCTGCATCTGCTCGTGCAGCTGCCGGCGCTCCTGCGGCAGAAAGTGCGCTACCGCTTCAGCTTTCGTATCGGCGATGCGCAGGTGCGGGAGGTGGCGCGGCTGATGGGGCCGCGCGTGCTCGGGCTGCTCTTTGTGCAGCTCAACTTTCTCGTCAACACGATCCTGGCCAGCGGCCTGCCGGACGGCAGCCTCAGCGCTCTCAACTACGCCTGGTTGCTGATGTTGCTGCCGCAGGGCATCTTTGCCCAGGCCGTGGCGACCGTCGCCTTCCCCACCTTCTCGGCGCAGGTCGCGGCCGGTGACCGCGCGCAGCTGCTGAAAACGCTCTCCCGCCTGCTGCGGTTGATCCTCTTCCTGTCGATACCGGCTGCCTTCCTGCTCTATGTGCTGGACGAGCCTCTGATCGAGCTTCTCTTCCAGCGGGGGCGCTTCGACGCTGCCAGCACCCAAGCCGTCGCCTACGCGCTGCGCTTCTTTGCCCTCGGGCTGGTCGCCCATGCCGTGGTTGAGATCGTGGTGCGGGTCTTCTACGCACTCCACGACACCGCCACGCCGGTGGTCGCCGGCGTCGCCACCGTGGCGCTCAACATTCTCCTTAGCCTGGCCCTGATTGGCCGCTTGAGTTTTGGTGGGCTCGCCCTGGCCAACAGCATCGCCACCGCGCTGGAGATGCTCGTTCTGTTGGTCCTGCTGGCGCGAAAAGTGCGGGCGCCCAACCGGGAAGCGGGGCAGGCAACAACCGTGCAGGGCCTGCCTGTGCGCCAGCTGCTGACGAGCGGGGGGCGCTCTCTGCTGGCGTCCGCGGTCATGGCCGGCGCAATCCTTCTCGGGCTCGAACTTCTGCCCAGCGGCAGCGCCGTCTTCGGGATACCCGCCGGCTGGGTCGCGGCCGTCGTTGGGGGAGGGCTTGGTGTTCTCATCTATGTGGTTGCCAGCTATCTTCTCGGCAGCGCCGAGATTCGGCAGTTGGCGGCACTGGCGCGCAAGCGGGCGCAAACGTAGAGCTAACCGAACGCTAACACAGGAGTAAGCAACCGCGGCTATACTGGATTCGTAATGGTATAATAACGCTTCGATCCAGTCTTTTCAGCCAGGTGACAGCACCCTGTCAGGTGCGCGTCAGGAACGGAGCGCTAGGCTTGTGTAAACTCAGGACGTAGACTTGGAAAAAAGTTCCGGGCCTGCGTTCAGCCAGACAATAAACGAATCGGCCGCAACCGGGGATTCGTCTGCTAGTTAAACACTCTCTACGAGGTGAGAAATGTTTTTCTTCGATCCACTCTATTTCATCATCAGCCTGCCTGCGCTCGCGCTGGGCCTGTGGGCACAGATGAAAGTCAAATCTGCGTTCAACAAGTATTCGCGGGTGTCGGTGGGCCGCGGCGCGGCCGGCGCGCAGGTGGCGCGACGCATCCTCGATTCCAACGGGCTGGGTCACGTCAACGTCGAAGAGACGCGCGGCTTTTTGTCCGACCACTATGATCCGAGGTCGAGGACCCTGCGCCTGAGCCCACAGGTCTATCAGAGCAACAGTGTGGCCGCGGTCGGCGTTGCCGCGCATGAGGCCGGACACGCCATCCAGCACAGCACCGACTACGCCCCGCTCGCCCTGCGCAGCGCCATCGTTCCCAGCGTGCAGATCGGCAGTTGGCTGGGCCCGATCATCTTTATCATCGGCATGTTCATGGGGCCCGGGCTGGGGTTCACGATCTCCCTGATCGGACTGATCCTGTTCGCCGCGGTCGCCGTGTTTACGCTGGTGACGCTGCCGGTGGAGTTTAACGCCAGTAAACGGGCCAAGGAGGTCCTAGTGACGCAGGGGTTCGTCGGCCAGCACGAGATGAAGGGGGTCAACGCGGTGCTCGATGCCGCGGCGCTGACCTACATTGCGGCTGCCATCCAGGCGATCACTACGCTGCTCTACTATGCCTTCATCCTGTTCGCCCGCAGCCGGGAATAAGCGGCCCGTTTTCGCCTGGAAGGGGTAAAGCAATGCGCAGCGTCCGCATTCAGTGAACGCTGCGCATAGTTCCTACGGAGTCTGAAATATGTTTACAGGACAACAAACCTCTGTGCGCTTCTTTCGCACAGGACAGCGAATCTCACAGCAGGCCGGCGGTTTCGGACGCTGGCTGTTGATCGCCCCGGGGCTGATGCTGATTCTCTTTGGCGTTGCGATTCTGCTCTGGCCGGAGTTACTGGCCTATATGGTGGCCGGACTCTTCATCGCCATCGGCTTCAGCATCACCGGATGGGGCTGGCGCCTCTCCCAGCGGCAGCGCAACACCGCAGCCCGCTGGGAAACCATCGACGAGTATTGAAATCAGCGACTCTGAGTAGTCGGTGCTCGGTGATCAACTCCCTACATGGGCGACTGACCACTGATCACTGACTACTGCTGTCATACCCGTCGTCGACCTCGATGGTGTGCTCCTCTTCGCCCGACCGCCACCCACCGTTTCGATCACCGCCAGCCCATTGCGAACGGATATGAATGAACCGGCTGGTTCGTCCCTTTCGGGACTGCGCCGGCGGCCGCGACACGTTGCGGCTGAGCGCGTTGGATGCCAGCTCCGGCAACTGTTTCTGCAACAACTTCCACCCGGCCCGCAGCGCAAAGCTGGCCAGACCGGCGGCCACAGGCAACCCGACCTTCGCCACCACCGCCGGCAGCGTGTTGCGGCTTTCAAGCGGATAGCCGTCCTGCACATTGTAGCCGCAGTCGCCGCAGTGCCGCGCCGCCATCGCCACATTCTGCCCGCAGTTGGGGCAAACCCGAAACACCTCGCTCATATCTGGTTCCTTTCCCCTGCAAACTGAGTACCCCAAAGTATAGCATCCTTCCCGTGATCGCTAAAGCAGGGGGCGCGGGCCTTTTTTGCGGGTTGTTGGGGCCAATGAGGTAATGATATAATGTTGCCGGTCATGGCCGCCCCTTCACAGTCCACAGGCACAAATCATGGCTGACGTCGTGCAGACTCCACACGCTGACGCGGGCAGCATTCCAATGCATCGCGCGAGTCAGGCTTCGCTGGTCCAGAGGGTATGGCGGGCGAAGCGCTACTACCTGTACCTCGTGCCGATCTTCGCGCTGCTGGGCGTCTTCTCCTACTACCCGCCGCTGATGGCGCTCTACTACTCCTTCACCAACTATGATGGCCTCAGCGGCAAATTTATCGGCCTGGAAAACTTCACCGACCTCGCCAGCGACCGCATCTTTCGCGCCTCGATCAAGAACGCCGTCATCCTCCTGTTTGCCAATATGGTCACCGGCCTGATCCCGCCGCTGCTGGTCGCCGAGCTGCTGTTCTCGCTGCGCAACCAGCGCATGGGGGACTTCTATCGCACGGCGTTTCTGATCCCGACGCTCGTGCCGGCCATCGTGATCATATTGACCTGGCGCTATATTTATCATGCCCGCTACGGCTTGATCAACAACGTTCTCACCGCGGTTGGGCTGGATTTTTTGACGCATGACTGGCTGGGCAGCTTCGATACGGCGCTGGCCGCGCTGGTCTTCTTCAGCTTTCCGTGGATCAACGCCACCATCATGCTGATCCTGCTGGCAGCCCTGATCGATATCCCCCGCGAGTTAATCGATGCCTTCCGCCTGGACTCCTCTTCGACGTTACAACGGATCAGACACGTCGATCTGCCCTATATCGTTGGCGCCATCCGCCTGGTGATCGTCCTGAATGTCATCGGCACCTTGCAGGGGTTCAATCTGCAGTTCGCCATGACGGGCGGAGGTCCCGGTTCAGCGACGATGGTGCCGGCGTTTCACATGTACAGCCAGGCCTTCTTCTCGTCACGTTTCGGGTACGGCTCGGCGATTGGCACACTCCTGTTCCTGGTCATCGTTGGCCTGACCGTGATGACGCGCCGCTATTTGCGGTCCGGCATCGAGTACGAGGCCTAGACGAGCATTGCCGGAGGAGAACGGGATGTTGTTTAACGTGACAACGGGCGTTAGCCGCAGAGGGCCATCGCAGCAAGAGGCGATTCGGGCAGGGCTGCAGCGTCTTCAGGGGCTGCTGCACCTGGTTCTGATCCCGACCCTGCTACTGTCCCTCGGGCCGCTGGTGCTGCTGCTTATCGATGCCGGCAAGACGGCCGATCAGTTCGAAGCGCATCCCTGGACGCTGACGCTGCCCTATCACTTTAAAAACTATTGGGTTATGGCCGGCGGTATGAGCCGCTATATCCTCAACAGCAGCATTATCAGCGCCATCGCGATTCCATTTGCCCTCGCGCTGGCGAGCTATACCTCCTACGTCTTCGCCCGGTTCAGTTTTCCGGGGAAAGAGATGTTTTTCTACGCGATTATCATGTTGATGATGATCCCGTTCGTCCTCTATCTCGTGCCGCAGTATCTGTTGGTGTTGAGCCTGGGGATGATGAACACGCGCTGGGCCTTGATCTTTCCCTATGCGGCCGGCGGCGCTGTCTTCGGCGTCTTTCTCATTCGCCCGTTCATGGCCGGGCTGCCCGAGGAGCTGTTCGAGGCCGCGCGCATCGACGGCGCGGGCGACTGGCAGGTGTTTTTCAAGATCGCGCTGCCCCTGTGCCGGCCAATCATGGCGACGCTGATGATCATTCTGCTCCTGGGGCAGTGGAATGACATCATCTGGCCGTCGGTGACGTTGACTTCGGACAAGAATAAAACGGTGACGCTGGGCATATTCAGTATTGCCAAATCCGTTTTTCATGGGTCGAGTCTTGGCCAGACACAGTGGGGGTTCATGTTCGCCGCCTTTGTCATCTCTTCGCTGCCGCTCGTGTTCGTGTTCATACTGGCGCGTAAGGCGTTCATACAGGGGTTGTCGAGCGGGGCACTCAAATTCTAGGCGTTCATGCAAAGCTATAGCCGTGAATGCAGGAAGTGCAGGGAAACAGAGGAGAAGCCTATCGATCGATGCACAGCAAACGGACAGTTTCAAACGGGACTTAAGCCAGCCAAGGAGAAGCTACCGATGAAAACCAAGGGGACGTTTGCGAAAACACAGAGGAAGTCGTATACAAGCCCGCGACGCCTGATCTTCACCGTGATCGCCGTCGCGCTTGTCGCACTGATGGGCGCCTGCGCGCCGCAGGTCGTCGAAGTCGAGAGGGTTGTCGAGAAAGTGGTGGAAGTGCCGGCAACCGGCCCGCCAGAGCTTGACTACGAAGGTGAGCTGGTCGTCATGTTCGACGGGGGCTACATGCCGCCCGAGGGGTTGACGGACGCCCAGAGAGCGGCCGGCGAGACCGGCAACGAGTACATGGCAGAGCTGATCGCCCAGTGGGAAGATATGCATCCGGGTATCGACGTCGTGCCCTTCGGCGTACCCGAGGCCCCGCCCGGCGCGCAGACCGCTCTGATCTGGTACATGAAGACCGCGATCGCCGCCGGTCAGGGCCCCGACCTGATGCGCTACTACGGTGGTACGGGCTATGACGGTGCTGAAGGCGACAGAGGGCTGTTGGTCCCCCTGGATGCCTATTTCCGCCAGCCCAACCCCTATGTGGAGGAGGGCAGGGCCGGCAGCGACCGCTGGGTCGACCAGTGGGAGAACGGGTTCGACGGCATCCTCGCGCAGAGCAAGAGCCTGGCCGGACGCTACTACTCGATTCCGCTGGAGACGGCCGCGCCATCCCTCATCTACTACAACAAGACCGCGCTTGATGAGCTGGGCCTGGAGTTCCCCAGCCCGCGCACAAACATCACCGTACTGGTCGAGTTGTTGAAAGAGTTGAAGGCGGCCGGCCATGAGACGCCCATGCACCTCATGTGCTGCTCACCCGCCGGCAACTGGGACAGCCTGATCTTCGATCATTCGATCATCGAGCCAAAAGGACTGGCGGAATGGCGGCTGGACTACAAGGTCAGCCTGAGCGAAAATGTGATTGAGGCTGAGGAGTTCTCGCGCGCCATCAAGCAGGGCCTGTTCGCGGCGACCGATCCCGAGTACAAGGAGACGCTGCGGCTTGGTAAGCTGTGGGTGCCCTATGTGACAGAGGAGTGGAAGATCGGGGCGCCGGTGCAGTTGAGCGACTTCCTGACCGGGAAGGTGCTGATCCGCATGAGCGGCTCCTGGGAAGCCGAGGCCATTCTGGGCAATCCTGAGGTTGACTTTGAGGTGGGCGTGGCGTCCGGCCCGGTGGTCGGGCTGGTGGATTCCGAGTATTCGATGGAAGAGGAGCCGGGCCCGTTTGTGGGCGGTCCCGCCGGCGCCTGGGTGGTGAATGCCGCCGCTGTCAAGCGCGGCACGCTTGAGGCTTCGGTTGACTTCCTGCAATTCCTTTCCGCCAACTGGGGCCATGCGGTCAAAGGCCGACCGGGCCTGGTCCCCGTGATCAAGGACGTGGAGCCGAACGTGCGGCCGGAGGTGGCCGAACCGGCCAAGGCGCATATTCCGACAAGTGTGATGCGCTGGTCCTATGCGGACATGGTTGATGCCGGCGCGCGCGAAGAGGCGTTCATCATCTTGCAGGAGTTCTATCTGGACCAGATCACCATCGATGAGGCCGCCGAACGCATGCAACAGGTCTGGGAGGAGTGGGCCGACCGTGCCATTGAGACGAACAGCACGGAAAGCGGCGGCTCGTGGGATCTGAGCAAGTGGTAAGGCGCGGCGGGCTGCAGGGCGACCTGCGCCGACGCCGGGAACGATAATCAACAGGCCGGTCATGGGGAGCGCCGCGTGCACCCCCATGACCGGCGCACTGTGCAGGAGATGGACATGGCGCAGACGGCGATACAACAGCTTGAGGGCTGTATCGAGGCGCTGCAACAGGGCTCGCTCAAGGAAGAGCAGCTGCAAGAGGTGATCGAGACGCTGCGCCGCGGCGGCGCGGGCCAGCAGGATCTGCTCTACCTGCAGGCCGACCAGACATCGGTGGCTTCGCAGGTGATCGGGTTTTCGCTGGTGGAGGGCGGTGAGGTGGTGGAGCAGCATCCGGGCGACCCGTGGCCCTACGAGACCGTGCTTGACGCCATGCAGGACGGCTGGCGGATCGTGCAGTTCCCCAATCTGGCGCTGGTGCCCGATGAGAACCGGCCCACCGGGCTGGGCTGTGAGTTCATTCTGGAGAAGTGGAGATAGAGCGATGAAAATCTACTACGACTGTGAGCCGACCCTGAACGATAACGAGGTCCTGGAGCTGTGCAAACAGGGCTATATCCGGCTGGAAGCGGTCGTGCCGGACGACGTCAACGCGCGCGCCCGCGCCTTTCTGGAGAAGAATACCTCGCATGAGCCGACTGAGATTCTATATGAAGACTGGTTCTTGGACGGCGTGATCAAGAATCCGCAGGCCGCGGGCGCGGTGCGCTCGCTGCTGGGCGTCAATTTCGGGCTGCCGCTGCTGATGAGTAATCACCGCGTCGAATATCCGACGGAGGCGCAGGGCTGGCACCGCGACGGCAATTCAAAGTTCACGCATGAGCTGCGCAACCTGCAGGTCTTCTATCTGCCGCAGGACTGCACCATGGAGATGGGGCCGACCGAGATTATCCCCGGGACGCATCTTCTCTACTCGGCCAATGACCACCTCAAGCATCTGGACCGTGTGCGCGGAAGCGAGTTCATGGCCGGGC
This sequence comes from Caldilineaceae bacterium SB0675_bin_29, assembly GCA_009843665.1. Classification (GTDB taxonomy): domain Bacteria; phylum Chloroflexota; class Anaerolineae; order Caldilineales; family Caldilineaceae; genus Bin5. The sequence continues at coordinate 15,863 of VYDA01000440.1, forward strand.
CGGCCGGCTCGATCTTCATCACCGTCTACTCGATCTGGCACCGGCGCTCGACTTCGACGCGGGCGAAGACGCCGGGGGTCCGCAATGCGCTGAAGTACAACTATTTCCGCACCGCGCCGCCGCAGCGCGACTGGTGCTTCGACCCCGACTTCGACTTCGGCAACGCGCCCTACCTGCCGACGGGGGACTCCGGCTACTATCGCGACAGATGGCTGGCTGCCAGCCATGCGGCCGAGATGTTCCTGTGGCTGTGCGGCAAGCACGCGCAGTTCAAAACCGAGGGCGGACAGACCTGGCCCCTGAACGCGGCCACGGCCCGCTTCGCCGACGCGCCGTTCGGCGTTCCCCCCGGGCTGTGAGTCGAGGGCTGCATTCGCCCTAGCCCACGGCGCCATCTTATCCTCATTCGAGACAACACTGGCCGTTAGCGCATATCCTCCCAACCCATCCGCGTTGATGGACAGGAGGGTAATCCCTACGCGTAGTTGGCCGCGATGACAGGACCACGAAGTGACTGAGACCATTGCTGTCCTGCACTTCCGAAAGGCGGTTCTCGTCATCCCGGCCAAGCTTCTCTTGGCTAGCGAGCCCCTTATTGCTCACGGTCATGTTGGCGTCGTAGTCAAAGCGGTCGGCGCTGCCGATGCGGTCCACAGCGTGGAAGGGCCCGGCATCGCCGCACAATGGCTCACAAAAAGTGTGATGAGATGAAGTACCGTTGTCATCGGGCACTGCTGTGAGCCATCTCAACATATCTAAATGAAATCCATCCAGCCGTCGGCTTGGATTCGGCCACCGCCCTTATTTCTGGATGAACTTCGTACTGTTTTTCCAACGTCCCGTTGGTCGACGGTTCTAGTTCAACCAACACCCAGAACTCTCCATTAATTTCGGACCAGGCATATTCTGTGACCATAACCTCGGCACATTCATTTATGAAGCCAAGGTGTTCTCCTCGATAGCCACTATAGGCACTATCTGTATCAATATTTCCAGGATTAATGGCGGGATACTCCCATACGTCGTGGCGATGTCTCAGGGTCGTGTCTTCATGAGAACATTGTGTCTGCGTCCGCGTAGGTAAGGTCGTCAATTCGGCAGGAATGCTTGGCATAGGTATGAGAGTCGGTTCATTGCAGTCGTTGATGTGGCAGAGCAGTCGGATGTACCCAAGGACAAAGACCACTGCCAAGACCATGAAGATGAGTACAAACTCACAGGCCCTTCTGAGCGACTTGGCGCGACGCCTCTCCAGACATTCAACGCTCGTAGTAGCGGGCGTTGTGGTAGAGCAGGCTCGTTCCATCTTCATTCTGTCGGATATACGTTCTATCGGTGCGCAGGGTTCCCGGCGCGCTCAGCTGTGAGCCGTAGCAGTGGAAGGTGCGGCTGTCTTCTACGGTGGAACTCGCGGTCGTCAGCGAGGTGCTGCCGGGATGGCCGCCGCGCAGCTCTCTGCATGCGGCCGCCCGTCACCCTTCCTGTCGTTGCGAGGGGAGATATGCGGTGAATGGTCTATCTCAGCATCCAAACGAGAGCAACTTGAAAATCCTCTGACCGCAATATCTTATCACTCCGATTCGTCGCCGCGGGCCCAACAGCCGCGAAATTCCGTAATCGGAGCAATCTCCACTGCTCTGATTGAGCCGGGCCAAAGCTTACTCAGGCAGATATTACCGGCATGACCTCCAGCCACTTTGCCAGCACTGTATACCGCAAGCACCATCTCATCGGGCGTACCGGGAGCAACGGCAACCAGCTGCGCTATTCGCATGAAGGGATGAAATCTGGCGGGCGGTTCTGGTTTGGCAGAGGAGGTGAAAGGGGCCAGACCGTCACAGGTGCATCTGTGGATGATGGTGTCCGCAGTCAGCGCGGTGACGTCGCCGGACTCGTTGTAGGCGTAGTTGCGGTTGAGACGCGCGTCCGTGCTCAGACCCACTTTAAGGCTTTCCAGCATGCCGCCGTTGTGCGGCGTGATTCAGCGGAAGTAGCGCTGTGTGCGCCAGAGGTAACCGGGAGGAAGAAGGAGGTGAGTCCGGTTGTGAGTGAATGAGGCCATCTGCTTCAGTATAGGCAGATGGCTTGTGGTAGCAAATGAGCGGATTACACCTTTCATTGTGGCCAAGCTTCTGGAAACTACCTCAATTTTCGGTTTTTCGAACTCTCGTGCCATATGTCAGCGTAACCTAAGTTTCTTCCCATTCAATGCCCTCTGGGAATCTGCCAAATAGGAAAAAATGTCTTGCCAGATCGATTACTTTTTCAATTGGAATACAATATTTCAATGCAATTGGCGTTGGAGTCCCTCCCACATCAAATTCAAAGTCTTCATCTGGAGCGTCAGGATCTTCTAGAAGCATATTGTATGGTGGATCTAACGACTTATCCATGAACATGATGCATCCATGAACCTCATCTAATTCGATCGCCATTGTGTTCCTATACGCCGGTATGACTATGTACACACTGGCTGATTTCTGTTTATGGGCGTGTCTGAGGGTATTCTCAAGTTCCTCGACATTCTCGACAGTCTCGATAATCGAATGATTTCCTATTTCGATAGTTAACTCAGCCTTATCCATGCGGACCCTCCATGAGTGCACATGCGACAACCGCATCTAGTCGTGCCAACCTATATTCACATTCGCAAAGCCATTCTGTAAACTTAACGGATTCCCCTCGCAAAGAGGAAGAAAGGGAACAAGAGTCAGTTCTATCAATGTTCACTTCTTCCCCAACCACAACAGCGAAAGCATCGATACATTGAAGCATGTGTTCGTCTGACGCCCCCTTCGAACATCACAATCGCGCGTATGCGCATAGAAAAGCGGCGCCACCAGTTGGCCAATGCCTTCATGGCCATCTTAATACTCCCACTCTGCAATTGCGCTGATCGCCAGCCGCCGAGATCCGGCTCCGCCGCACGACCCAAGTCCGCGAGTCTTGACCACCCTGTTTCCAAAACCACAGACTTATGCTAAATTGATCCGCACGTCAATCCCACCCAGGAGAGCACAATGATCCACGACAAAACCAATCACACCTGCGACGGCGAACCGTCCCTGACCGACTCGCAGGTGCTCGAATTCTGCCGCGAAGGCCATCTGCTGTTGAAGGGCGTCGTGCCCGACGAGATCAACCGCCGCACCTGCGACTATCTCGAAGGCAAGATCCCGGCCAACCCCAGCTACATCCCCGACGGCCTCACAGAAGCCGACCTTGAACGCATCCGCGCCTCCCACGAACCCAGCACCATCTTCCTCGAAGACTGGTTCGTTGAGAACGTCCTGCTCAACTCCCACGTCGTCGGCGTCATGCGCTCGCTTCTGGGCCGCAGCTTCGGCCTACCGGTCCTCGCCAGCCATCACCACGTCCAGTGCCCCATGCCCGCGCAGGGCTGGCATCACGACGCCGACCACGTCTTCGGCCCCGAGCTCAACTTCGTCGAGGTCTTCTACTTCCCCCAGGATAC
>VYDA01000367.1:0-878 GCA_009843665.1 Caldilineaceae bacterium SB0675_bin_29
CAATGTTTGGTTTCGGGTTAGTCAACCCCTCTTTCCTGAAATTCCTGCTGATATCGTCACCGGCCTGGTGCCTGGCCGTGGCCGCTTTTCCCGGCTGTCTCCGCCCTCAATCACTGTCGCTAAGCACGTTTGGCAGGTTTTCTTTGGCGGGGAGCCGGGAAAGGACGGGAGTTGCTGCAGGTATAGGACTGCCACTCTCGACTGTGGCAACCGGCTTTGTCGCCGTTTTGGCCGCCGTCCTCGCCGCGACCGCGCTATCTCCCTATTACGCGGACCCGGCAGCGCGTGACAACTACGCCGGCATCGCCCGTACGGTGAATGCAATAGGGGATCCGGAATGGGACCTCGTGGTTCTCAACGCGCCCGGTCAGGCGGATGTTTGGCGCTTCTACGATGTCGCAATTGACTCACTTGCGCTGCCTGCACAGAGGCCCCCAGACCGAGCCCAAACGGAGGGGGTTCTGGGAAGGGAAACAGCAGGCCGTCGGCAGATCTTCGCCGTTTTTTGGGCAACGGATCAATCCGATCCGGAGAGTATCGTCGAACACTGGTTGGGAAGGCACGCCTTCAAAGGGTTGGAAAGCTGGCAAGGCAATGTACGCTTTGCGACCTATGCCATGCCTGTCGATTTAGTCTGCAAGACACTGGACGAGCCTCACGTTTTCGAAGACATCGCTGAGCTGTTCGAGTTTTGCCTTTCAGATGGTCCGCTGGCGGCGGGCGATACGCTCATGGTGGGGCTGCGCTGGCGACCCCTCAGGACGCCAGGGCGGCGGCTAAAGGTAACGGTGCAGTTGCTGGATGCTCGCGGACAGATCATTGTTCAGCGCGACGGGGAACCAGCTGGCGAGGCACTCCCAACAACCGCCTGGCAAAGG
>VYDA01000367.1:888-19282 GCA_009843665.1 Caldilineaceae bacterium SB0675_bin_29
ACGAAATCTTGGTTGACAATCATGGCGTACCACTTCCGTTTGGTTCGCCTCCGGTCGACTATCGGTTGATTGTCGCAGTCTATGATGCCGAGACCGGCTCACGGCTATCCGTCGGCCACGGGGACACGGTCGAGCTCGCGCAACCCACACTGATCAGGACTGAGCAGTCATTGCCGCCGTCAACAGTACCTATACTGCACCGCAAGACCCTCAACTTTGCCCAATTGAATGCCATTGGATTCGACTTCCATCGCAAGTCCTTCGCCCATGCGCCTACGACGCCTCTTGGTACAGGCGATTTGCTCCATGTAACGCTCTACTGGCGGGCGCCTTCTCCTCTTCCACCTTCCTGGCCAGAGGATATGAAAATGCGACTTCTCCTCGGCGAACAGTCTGTTGAGTCCCCTTTGGCCGGGGTTAACTACCCAACCAGCAGGTGGCGCGCCGGCGAACTGGTCCGAAGCACCTTTGAAATCAGATTCGATGGTGCCGATCCCGTGCTCTGGCTGGAAGTTGGAGGCACGCGCAAGCGCATGGGCCGCATTCCCGTTGGGGAGTGAGTTCTGCGAGTCAGTTGAAAGTGCAATCGGTTGGGGAAACCGCGAGTGAAGGCTGCCTGGATGTTTGTGGGTCTTCCACTGTGGGAGCCCATTGCGGACTCCATTCGCAGGTCGATGGTTTCAAGAAGCCAGATGCGTACACATGATCGCCGATCCCTTTTCCTTTGACAAGGCGCTATGCGCATAGTACGATAGTGCCCGTCGAAACATGTGCTCCAAATCGGGAGTCACACCGGGCCGTTCAGGAGAGGCAGTGCCCGGCATTGCAAATGGCCCAAGCCTTGTCCAGCGGGGCCAGGGCGATAGGGCGGGAAAGGAATTTGCCCGATGCGCATGCCAACCCATCCAGTTGTTCTTCCGGATGAGTTGCCCTGCCCAGTAGAAGCGGCCGCGCGAATTATTGGAAGGAAGTGGTCGCTCCAGATCGTGCACCGCCTTCTCAATGCTAGCAGCAAACGTTTCTGTGAACTGCAGGAAGAGTTGGGGGGCGTAAACCCGAGTACGCTCAGCAGTAGACTAAAGATGCTGGAGGACGAGCGTTTGGTCATGCGCGAGCAGGTCAGTTCCATTCCACCGCACGTCAGGTACAGTCTGACGGATAAGGGACGCGAATTGGCGCCTGTAATCGCTGAAATATCCGATTGGAGCCAACGCTGGATTTGCAGTGAGGATGAGCAAGCTGTCGAGGGGCATCTCAATGCGGCGTAGCAACTTCAGAAGTGGGAATGAAGAGGAACAACGAGCATGTTGATTGCAGGCCTCACAGTTGGACTGTTGCAGGAAAACTGCTACATTCTGGGATGTGAGGAGACACTGTGCGGTGTAATCATCGACCCTGGGGACAGTGCCCGGGCAATCCTCAACGAAGTCGATGAAATGGGTTTGAAGATCGAGAAGATCATCAACACGCACTCGCATTTCGATCACGTTTTGGCGGTAAACGCAGTGCGTGCCGCCACAGGAGCCACATTTCACCTGCATCGCGAAGATCTTCCCATTCTGCGAGCGGCTCCTGAGCGGGTTCGAGAGTGGCTTGGAGCCAGTGTCGAACCGATCGACGAACCGGACCAGTTCTTACTGCAAGGTGAAGAGATTGAATTCGGCTCGGAGGTACTGGAGATCCGTTTTACGCCCGGTCACTCGCCCGGGCACGTCGTTTTCGTTGACCACGAGAACGGCCAGGTTTTCGCCGGAGATACGCTCTTTCGCGGCAGTATAGGACGTTACGACCTTCCGCTGGCAGACGGTCGGACGCTCCTTCACAGCATTCAGCACCAGTTGCTGTCGCTTCCCGACAACTATGTCGTCTACCCTGGCCACGGGGAGGCGACGACTATCGGCGCAGAACGAGAGACCAATCCCTTTGTGGGCAGGACCGCCGCGTTCTCCTTCACATGACCTTCAGGAGTGTGCAATGACGACGTTGGCCAGTGGCATACACAGACTGTGGGGAAGGCAGGGGAGTCGCACCCAGGCAGTTGATACGGATGCTGAGAGCAGTTCCGCAACTACAGGCGGGACGGTATCCCAGGAGCCGGTCGTGGTTTGGCAGGCGGCAAACCCGATGGAGGCGCAGATCGTAAGAGGACGGTTGCAAAGCGCAGGCATTCCAGCCATAGTCCGCGGTGAGTCCATGGGTCGGATTTACGGCTTCATCTACGGTGGACTGGCGGAGCGGGACGTCCTGGTGCCTGCTCCTTTGGCTGCCTCAGCCGAGGAACTCCTTTCCGAAGAGATTCATTGGGGCCTAGACAGTGAGGACAGTGCATAGTCCAGATTCGGTGTCCCGGCCGCGAGGCGCCTCAAGTACGGCAGAGCCGTCAGAGCCACATTGTTCAGCGATCTCGTATCACGTTAATCTGATTGAGAGAAGATAGAGAGCGATTCAGGTAAGAATATAGATGACCGCACCGTCACCCCTTCAAGAAGAACCCAACGAAGAAGAGCTGTGGGAAGGTCCCATCCCAGCCCACCTGGCCCGAAAAAGAACCGGCATCAAGCCACAGTTTCTGGTTGCGGGGCTCGTGCTGGTAGGCGTGATCATTGCGCTGATGGTATATGGCCTGACCACGGCCAAAGCTTACTGGTTGACCGTTGACGAGGTACATCAGAGGAGCGACTCACTGGTATCCCAGCGCCTGAGGGTAAACGGCGTAGTCGTGGAAGGCAGTGAGGACTGGAACGCCGAGGAAGTTACCCTTCGCTTCAAAATTCAGGACGAAGAAAACCCTGGCCGTCAGCTCTCGGTAGTCCACTATGAACCCCGGCCGGATAATTTTCACCGGGCTGCGTCGGTCATCGTGGAGGGAGAGCTTCTACAGGGTGGTGTCATAGAGGCCGATGTGCTACTCCTCAAGTGTCCTAGTCGGTATGAAGAGGCGCCAGAAGACATACTGCTTCAGGCCGTCAACTGATTGGCAGCATACCATCCTGGGCAGGTAGTGTTTTCCGACTGAAGGGCCCCGGTATCTCCACTCTTCTTTATTTCAGAGGTGTACAGGATCAGCCCATAGTCGGAAAGACAACGATTGTACAGTAAATGGTCTGCCTGTGCATTTCTACTGATGGCCTCTATCGTAGCATTCTTCGTGACGCTGACGACGGACAGTCTTAACGCGCAAGAGTCCCCTCCAGCTTACGATCCACAGCAGGTCCCTGTGCCTCAACGTCCTCCTGTTGCTGGGTTGGCCAAGGAATCCTACATACAGAATTGCGCCCCTTGCCATGGGGCAAGAGGAGACGGCGACGGCCCGGCCGGGGCTGCTGCGGACCCAACTGTCTTTTCAGACCCTGCCGAGGTCTGGGAGCGTTCGCCTGCCGAACTGTTCTTTGTTACCAAGTTCGGCCGCATAGAGAACCTGATGCCTCCGTGGCGCAACAGCATGAGCGACGAACAGATCTGGCAGGTAGTCTACTATGCATGGAACCTGCACACGGATGAGACAAAGGTCGCGGAAGGAGGGGAGTTGTATTCCCAGTCCTGCGTTGCCTGCCACGGTGAAGGCGGCCGAGGCGACGGCCCTGAGTCCGGCCCAGGGCTACCCGATTTTTCGGCGCAGGACCCGATGATCTTTCTCAGCCAGGCAGAGCTGGAGAGGCGCTGGCAAGAGTCCCATCCGGAATTCGGTTCCGACTGGTCAGCTGCAACGAAGAAGGGGGTTCTCGAGTACATTCGAAGCTTTAGCTACCAACCGGAATGGATGCCATTCGAGGTCACTGGTCCTGGTAGAATCACAGGCCGGCTTTTCCAGGGTACGCAGGATGGTCCTGCACCGCCTCAGACTGAGGTCACGCTAAATGTATATCAGCAGACCAATTTACTGACGACGCGAATCTCACCCATCGGAGCCGATGGCAGCTTTGATTTCGATAACCTTCCTGTGGACGAGGGATTTTACTTCCTTGTGGAGACAGAGCACCGAAATGTCCGGTACACATCGCCGATCCTGGCGTTCAGCGGCCCCGATTTCACTGAAGGCCGGACCGGTCCGGAAAGCATTCGTACAACCTTACCTGTTTTTGAAACGACTACGGACCCGGCCGGCCTGCATGTCACGCGGGCCAACTGGATCATCGAACATGAGCCGGGAAACCTGCTCATCGGGCAACTGTACACCTTCGGGAACCGCAGCGGCCGCACTTTCACAGGCACAGAGGGAGAACTGTTTGACGTACCCGTGACCTTGGCTGTCCCTTTACCGGAAGGCGCGCAGGAAGTAGAAATCCAGGACGGCATGGTTGGCGAGGCGTATCGAATGGGCCAGCAGACTATTTTCGATACCCGTCCTGTCCTTCCGGGGCCTGGCTCACGCCAAATCTTTGTCCGATATCGCCTTCCCTACGCTGGAGAGTCCGTCCAGACCAGCTTCCCCGTCCCCTACGAAACCGAGTCGTTGAACCTCCTTGTGGCCGACCTGCCGGGGTTGGAAGTCGACATCGCAGTTGGCGGCGAGTCACTTGAGGCCACGGGGGAGGAAACAGTTCAGAGTGTCCTTTTCCGCCTCTGGAGCGCACCAGTTTCAGGTGATCATCCTGTAGTCATTTCACTGCGCGGCCTTATTGCCGCAGGAGGAAGCGACCCCAGGCCCGCCAGGAATACCCAACCAAACAGAGAGTTGCCGATTTCCGCGCCGCCACTTGATTACCGCATTCCCCTGGCATTCGGCGGGGTCGTCACCTTTGCGCTGCTCGCCTCTCTCCTGCTATTCGTTTACCGTGAAAGAACCAGAAGCCCGCTGACAGGAGAGCAGTTGGCAGCCCGCCGTGAAGAACTGATAGACAGAATTGCGCGATTGGACGATTTGCATGCTCTGGGGGAGCTGGAAGAGGGCGCCTGGAGAAAGAAAAGAGCTGAGCTGAAAAGAGAGTTAATCGACATTGCACTGGCAGTAAGTAAGCCGCGGGCGGCCAAATGACCCAACCGATTGAGCCGCTCATCCGTTGTGAGCACGTCGAGAAGCGCTTCGGACACAAACGGATTCTGCGTGACGTCTCCTTCACGGTTGCGGAAGGGGAAGTCTTGTCACTGCTGGGCGCCAACGGTTCGGGAAAGACGACCCTGCTACGGATCATCTCAGCATTAGTAAGGCCGGACAAGGGAGAGGTGTGGCTGGGGCCGGTTCCCCTTTCCTCGGCCGCAGACGGGATTCGCCGCTACATCGGCGTTGTGGCTCACGCCCCTCTTCTGTACGACCGGCTCTCCGGCATTGAAAATCTGGATTTCTACGCACGGCTTTACGATCTGGCAGAGCCTCAGAAACGAATCGAGAAGCTGCTGCGGACTATGGATCTCTGGCAGTGGCGGGATGATGCCGTGCGAACCTACAGCCGGGGAATGTCTCAGCGGCTGGCAATTGCGAGAGCGGTCCTGCACGATCCCCCCGTCGTTATACTTGACGAGCCAGACACCGGCCTCGACCTTCAAGGCATTCAGTTGCTGAACGAGCTCTTGGCACAGTTGCGTTCGAGAGGCCGTGCGGTATTCACTACAACGCACAACCTGGAACATGCAAAGAACTGGAGCGACCGGGTCTTTGAACTGCGGTCCGGGCATCTGCATCAGATCGAGTTACCGGATCGTATAGAACATCGATGAGGATAGACAGACATTCCTTTTCGGGCTTTCACTGGCCGGCTTCTGTGGGGGCCCTTTCGTAACAATGGCGGAGCTTTCAGGGGCAGAGCGTGTTCGCAGCAGAGAAGGCGGGGTTGCAGCATATCTGCGCCGTGTATGGGCTGTGGCGGAAAAGGATGTCCGCGCTGAGATGCGCTCAAAGGAGGTCGTGGGTACGATGGCAGCCTTTGCCCTCTTGGCCGCTGTCGTTTTCGGATTGGCATTCGACTTGCGGGTCCCCCGGCCCGAGCTGGTGGTACCGGGCATCCTGTGGGTGATCGTCCTGTTTGCGGGGGTGTTGGGGCTGCACCGTTCTTTTGGTTCTGAAGTGGAAAGAGGTACTCTAGCCGGACTGCTGTTGGCCCCTGTGGAACGGTCGGCGATATTTCTGGGGAAGGCTGCCGCCAATCTGCTTTACTTTCTGATTGTTGAAGCCCTTCTACTGCCGGCCCTGCTCATCCTATTTGACGTCAATCTGATTGAGCCATTCATTTTGCTGGGGTTGTTTCTGGGTACAGTCGGATACGTTGGCGTTGGAACTCTTTTTGCCGCGCTGACTTCCCGCAACAGAGCCAAAGAGACTCTATTGCCCGTAGTGTTGCTGCCTGTTCTCGCCCCCCTCTTTATTTCCGGAGTCGGCCTGACGTCTGTGATACTGGACAATCGGGGGACCGCCGAAGTTTGGCCTTGGGTTGGCATCATTGGCCTCTACGATGCTCTGGTGTTCGCAATCGCTTTTCTTCTGGTCGATGTAATCTGGGAACAGATCTGACACATTCAAATGGAACCGTTCAATGAGCACGCTCTCGAGAGCAACCGACACGGACCGCTGGTTCATGTCTTTATTGGTTTTCGATGCCATCGCTGTACTGGCGATGGCTGTGGTGACGTGGGCAGGGCTACTCTATGCCGGTGACGCCGTCAATCTCGCCGGCGTTGAGCAGGTGGCTCAGCGTATTTTCTATTTTCACATTGGGAGCAATATTGCCGCGCTTTTGGGCTTTCTTGGGTCAGTGGTCGGCAGCATCGGTTATCTGGTAAGCCGGCGCATGGCGTGGGACCGCTGGGCGGCGGCGAGTGTTGAAATTGGCACGGTATTTGGAATCCTAGTGCTTCTGTCAGGCGCAATCTGGGCCAAACCTGCCTGGAATACGTATTGGACATGGGATCCCAGGCTGACGACGGCTTCGATCACGGTCCTGATCTACATCGCCTACATGCTGTTTCGAAACGGTTTCGATGACGCCGAGACACGAGCCCGCTTCGCAAGCGTATACGCTATGTTCGCCTTTTTGAGCGTTCCCCTGACTTATTACAGCGCGCGCCTTTTCCGATCCATCCATCCAATAGTCTTCGACGGCGGCAACGAGGAAGCGCAGGGAGGGTTTGCCATCGGCCCTACGATGGGACAGACGCTTACTATGGCCATGATCGGTTTCGCATTACTCTTCTTTGCTTTATTGTTCCATCGAGTCCGGCAGTTAGCGTTTGAGGACCGCCTCAATGCAGTACAGGAGCGTGTTTACGAATGATCTATCTTGCATCGGTGTTGATCCTGCTGTGGTTCTTTGTGGGAGGGTACCTTGTGTTCATGCTGGTTCGCCAGCGGACTATGGAGAAGGCGTTACAATCCATGGAGGAAAAGCTCCAAGAGAACGAACGGGGTGAGTGAAGGGTCGCCAGGACGAGACAGTAGTTTGTAAGATTGTTTACTTCCTCGGGGACCCTAGTACCATAGAATGGGGAGGAAAACTGAGGCGCTGCCCGGGGCATCAAAGGGGGCAGCATGAATCTGCAAACTGGTTGAAATCATGGCGCAAGATATTTCAAGCGTAGGAAGCGTAGGAACAGGAAATCTTTCGAAGGCCCCAGAGCAGGCGCAGGCAAGGCGTACCAGCACTTTTCTGCATTCGCTTGCATTCGTAATTGGATTTGGGGCCATTTTCACGCTGCTCGGTTCTGCGGCAGGGCTATTGGGTCAGAGCCTCAATTCATATCTGCCTCTCATTCAGCGGCTCGGGGCTATCCTGCTAGCAATCTTTGGGTTGACTACTCTCGGCATTATTGGCTGGATAGTCAATCGAGTGCGGGCAAACGGGAGGCTCATCGCAAATCCGGCAGTAGCCGCGCTCGTAGACATATTGGGATTTCTCAATGCCCTAATGTATACCGAGCGCCGCGTGACCGAACTTCATAAGGTGAAGAGAGGCTGGGGGTATCTCAGCAGCGCGTTGATGGGTGTGAGTTTCAGTGCTGGCTGGGTACCTTGTGTCGGCCCAATTCTGGCCAGCATCCTTTTCCTGGCAAGTGACAGCGCCACGGCAGTGCAGGGGGCTCTCCTCCTGGCCATCTACAGCCTGGGGCTTGGTCTGCCGTTCCTGATTACCGGAGCCGCCTTCAGCCGGGCGACTGAAATTCTCCGCCGGCTCAACCGGCACGCAAATGTTGTCAGCCTCGTCAGTGGGGTATTTCTTCTCTACGTGGCCTGGCTGCTCTGGGCCGATCAGTTGACGATGTTGACGACACAGTTTGCCTTCCTGAATCAGTGGGTTTTCCTGCTAGAGGAGGCGCTATCATCGTCAATCGGCGTCGATGCGGTCTTCAGCGCCGGGGCCTTAAATGCAGCCCCACTGGCCTTCATTGCAGGCATTATCAGTTTTATCAGCCCCTGCGTACTTCCCCTCATTCCGGCATATATCGGCTATCTGAGTGGGGCGGCGCTCTGCGGGGGCCGAAACTGAGGGTGAGAGAGGGTTCCGATGAAGCAGCCTTCGGTCGTGACGGCGGTGGTTGTAGTTGCAGTCCTCCTGGCTGCGTGTGCGACGGCGGCGCCGGGAGAGATGGCCCCTGACGGGTTCACGCCCACGCCGCTTGAACAGTTCCCAGGCGAACTCGGGAACGGGTTTCCGGTGGCAAATCTGGTCGGGGAAGGAAGCCCGGATGTCGGCGAGACCGCGCCAAACTTCGCTTTTTTCCTCGCCGACGGTCGAGGGGCAGATCTGGCCTCCCTGCAAGGCAAGCCTGTTGTGCTAAACTTCTGGGCCACGTGGTGCGGTCCTTGCCGGGCCGAAATGCCTGACCTGGTTGCGCTTCACGAAAGCGACAACGATCTTGTTGTGCTTGAGGTAAACGTCGGGGAAGAGTTGTCGGCGGTCGAAGAGTTTGCCAAGGAGTTCGGAATGAACATGACCGTCGTCCTGGATGAAGAAGACTTGATTCGCCGTGCCTACCAAGTCCGCAACATGCCGACGACGGTTTTCATCCGGGCAGACGGCACAATCGGTGCTCGCTGGCCTGGCTTCCTGGCCGGAGAGCAGTTGAATGACTTCGTCCAACAGATCAAGACCCAGTGAGCAGGTGACATGCAGGTTACACTGTTTACCAAAGAGAACTGCCAGCTGTGCGACGCGATCAAGTATGAACTGCTGGACTTGCAGGCCGAATACGAGTTTGAAGTGAATGAGGCGTTTGTGGACTCGGAATCAGACGTCCGTGCGGCAACCAAAGAGCGTGTCCCGTTTGTTCAAATCGAACTGAAAGGGCAGGTCGTCAGTCGCTTTGCGTTTCCGGTAAATCAGGTCGAACTGCGACGCGCCATTCGTAACGAAATGATGAAGCGGCCGGAGCGGCAAGGGTGAGCCCGTCGGTGGACACGGGGGGTCACGAGCAGGTAGAGGGTAGAGTACAGAGTGCGATCGCCCGTAGAGTAGATGGCGGGGTACTCTGGATTGCCCGGCACTGGCTCGCCCTCTTTAACGTTGTGGTTGCCTTCTATCTGCTGCTGCCGTTGGCGGCGCCTGTTCTGGCTCGTGCGGGCCTAACGACGCCGGCGTCTCTGATCCATTCAGTCTACTCTGCGACCTGTCACCAACTGCCCGAGCGCAGCTATTTCCTCTTCGGTGAACGGCCATTTTACAGCCTGGCATCTCTCGAAACGAGCGGGCTGGCCGGAGGCCAGGGACTCTTCGAACGCCGTGCCTTCCGAGGCAACGAGGCCACCGGTTACAAGATAGCAGTTTGTCAACGGGATGTGGCCATCTACGGATCGGTCGTGCTGGCCGGCTTGCTCTTCGGCATCCTCCGGGGACGAGCACGTACGATAAGTTTCAAGTTCTATCTTGTACTGCTGATCCCAATAGCGCTCGACGGCCTAACGCAGCTGTTTGGGCTGCGCGAGAGCAACTGGTGGCTGCGCACGTTTACGGGCGCCCTATTCGGCGGGGCATCGGTTTGGCTGGCTTATCCATATATCGAAGCGGCGATGGGGGATGTTGTGCGGGCAGAGGAGATGCGTTTGCGGTAGGCTGCCTCTGTCAGGTCGGCGGAATAGGGTAGGCGGGGTCTCTGCCGAAGATTGCATCGAACTACTCGACGCGCAGCGGATAGTCAGTTGACATCACGTCCCACAGTACAGAAAGTTACACCCTCTCGCACCAGATTTAGAATCCACAGATACGTCCACATCGCTTTCTGGCAAGTATCTCTCCCCCTCCCAGAGCACAGTAGGGACGAACAGACTCTTGGATGGCGTCGACAAGCGTCTGCTACCCGGACGTTCGGTACGTCGATCCGCGCCATAAGGGGAGCCTACCAGACAAACAGAGAACCATTTCTGCGGAGTCGCCTCTCGGCGTGGCCGGACTGTCATTCCGCGTGTGTCCGGTCGATCAGAGTCCTGGCCGTCGCCATGGGCAATCAGTAGTTTGCGATTAGCAGTTCTGTGATCGGGCCGCGTTTTGCCCCGTTACTGTTGATCTTGCGGCTTGCGTAAACCTTGTGAATGCTGAAGCCAGCGTAGAGATCTTCAAAAAAACTGTCTTCTGGGTTCACGATGTGGGGGTCTGAATTGCTCAGCATCAGCTTGGCGCCAACATTTCCCAACTCCTGGTAGAAGTGGGCAAGTCTTTTCTGCTCTTCGTCACCAAAGGGACTTCGGTAAAATGAGTTGAAGTTGGCTGTCTTGCTGATTGGGCGGTAGGGGGGATCCAGATAGACAAAGGTGTTTTCGTCTACAAAGTCTCTGCAGGCAGTAAAGTCGCCAAACCGGATTTCGGTATTCCTGAGCGATCGTGAAACCGAACGCAGATTCGCCGCGTCACAGATTCTGGGATTACGGTAGTTGCCGTGGGGAACATTGAATTCGCCACTTGAATTGACGCGGTAGAGGCCGTTGAAGCAGGTGCGATTCAAAAATATGAGGCGCGCGACGTGCCCGGCTTCCTCGTCAGGGGCAGTTCCCGAAGCCAAGGTCGCGCGCCGATTGAACAACGCCCGCGTTTCGTAGAAGAATTCGCGGCGTCCATCAACATCAAGGAGCTGGTAAAGTCGCTCGATGGCCTGAAGCCGATCAATCAACAACTCTACCTGCTGGCTGATTGTGCGATAGGCAAGAACGAGATCTTCATTCATGTCGGAGATGAAGAACTCATTGACATCAAAACTGTTTGCGATCTGAAAGAAGACCGCGCCTCCACCGATAAAGGGTTCGGCATATTTGGTGAGGCTTCCCTCCCACAGACCTGGAGGGAGATGCTGCCCTATCTGTGACAGAAGCTGCCCTTTGCCGCCCGCCCACTTGAGAAAGGGTTTTGACATGGGCCCCGGCGAAGGCGCAAAGGCAAACTGCAATTGCTTTGGATGCATGCAAATCGTGACCAGCAAGACAGTTGGGGTTTAGAAAAGGGTCTTCCATTATCGCACACACGATCCGCCTGTTCAATCGTGGCTGAACGAGCTCACGCGGGGCGCACTGAAACTTCATCGCTCATCACTCTGCCCTCTTCGACCACGAGTGCTATCCCTCCGCTGGCCAGCATATTGTCGGTCACGTCAAAAAGAGGTTCGTCGAGATCGTCGATGCAGCCTCGAAGGCGGTCGCCTTCCACCAGGAGGGCGAAGGCGTGGCTTTCGCCGTATTCCCATGGGAAGTCCGCCTCTGCCAGGACAGTGTCACCGTCAAGAGCCCGTATGAGACGGGCAGCTCCACGGCCTTCGTCGGTTCGGCAGAGCAACAGGGCATAGTAGCGACGCATCCCCTGCACTCTTGCCGCGATGCCAGCAGAACTACAGAGGTGAAGGGTGATTTCCGACTTTACTTCGTAGTCACGCCATTCTCTGGTTCCAGTCATCAGCAGGCCGCGGCCTCGATTCTGGACAAGCCGGAATGACTCAGGCCACCAGAAGTCGTAGCCGTCCACCCCGTTGACCCATGCACGTCTCCACATCAGGGGGAAGGACTTTTCCCAGAGGCGTCGATCGAGAGGCGTGTCCGGGCGCGCGAAGGTTACATTCGGTTCTCCCGTCCAGGTAAGATAATCCAAGTAGATCTTGCCTTTCGTACGTTCGTCGCTATGAACGGCCACTCCGATTTCGGCGATTGGCTCGTTTCCGGCCCCCTCCACTGCCCAGCTGAATGTATGACGTTCGCCGGGCTGGAGCCTGCGGCCCGGTCCGGCCTCGAGGGTTAGTTCGTCGTCCAACGAACGGAACCGGCGCAGATACAGACTTACATCCACGGCAAGTTCGTTGGCGGAGTCGGCCTCCAATGCGGCTGAAACGGTCTGTCCGGGATAGATGGAAGGGGAAGCAAGTAATGCGTAACCCCGCCGCTCAAAGTAGTCGGCAGTCTCCTTTGACGGGATAAAGGTAGAGGTGGCAGCGCGGGCCGGGCGTCCCGTTGCGACGCCATCGAATTGGAGAGCCAGACTGCGGCTGCCTGACTGGCTGTGGCCGGGCACGTTTTCAAGTGTCAGTGTGCCGCGGCTGTCAACACCTTCATCGGCCATGAAGCCCTGAACAGAGCCAGGCAGTTCGAAGTGGTAGCGGGCTCCATTCTTGGGCGTGTGCAGGGGTACCTGAAACAGTGCGCGCCCGACGTTGGCCACGTGCAAACTCTCGGTTACGGCATCGGAAATGGCCCTGCCCCCGTCGGCGGTTGGCAGATATAGCCGGTCAGACACTGGCCCGCGAAAGTCCGGGCCATCCTCAAGACCGGCTAGCCCGTTCTTTATTCCCAGGAGACAGCCAACGTTGCCGGAATTGCAGTCCGTGTCCCAACCGCTGGTGTTTACGATCATCAGCGACTTCTGGAAACTGTCGTCTCCGTGAAGAAGGGCATGGATGATGAGCGCGTGATTGGGTACCATGTGGCAGTTGCCACCGAACTTGTCGTAGCCGAAGTTGGCGGCGATCTGCTCGCGTGTTGCGCGCCAATCGTCTCCGTGGCGCGCATGCCATTCCCGAATCTGGTCGATCATTGTGCGAATGAGGGAGTCTTCCGGAATGACTGTCAGGCCGGTGTCAATAAGCTTCTGGATATCCTTTTCAACAAAGGCCTGAGCTTCCATGGCGGCCAGCACCTGCGCGCCGTGAATGGCGACGCCGTCGTGGGAGACGCTTGCGGCGCGCCGCGCCAAATCGGCTGCCAGCTCAGGGTTTCCAGGCGCGACCATGGCCCACCCGTCAATGAAGATTTGGGCCCCGATCTGCTCAGCGACGACCTGGCCGTTCAGGGCCATCGAACCGCTCTGCGGGGCGGGAGTACCTTCTTTCAGACGCAGGTAGGCCGTATGCTCGGTAGAGTTTCCCATCCCTCCCCACCACAGGATCGTGCGTTCTTCGATTATGTAGTTCAGCCAGCTCTGCCCGATTTGCGCCGCAGAGACAGCCCGACTGTTGCCATAGTCGGGCAGGGCGCGCAGAAAGGTGAAGGTGCCGGAAATGTCATCGTCGGTGACAATAAGCGGCACATCGAGATGCTCGTGGACGTAGTAGTTGATTTCGCCAAACTGTTCGTTCAGCACTTCATAGCTCCAGCCTTCAAAAGGCCTCCCCAGATAGACTCCTATCAGCTTACCCAGTACGCCGGCGTAGACTCGTTCGGTATAGTCGCTTGGAATAGACATCATATTGCTCCTGGATGGTGCGCGTCTTTGCTGACGCGCTCATTTCATTCATCGTGGACCGTGTGTCTAGATGGTGGGTCAATGGCATTCTCGTCTGTGTGTTGGACGAGAGTTAATGAGCGTTTACAGGTGTTTGCGTGATGTCATAACTTCAGTACATGGGAGTTGTCCGATAGGCTATGATGAGGGATTCGCTGGTGTGCGTGGGAACGTCCGAGGTCAAACGAGAGATGTACAAGAGATGTACGTTCTGTGATGTGGTAGAACGCAGTTGGCGTCCAATGTAGGGTCGGGTAATGTCGGGCGAAAATTTCTTGTTCCGGCTCTTGTTGTCGTTACGCTTATGGATCGGTTTTTCCGTTTCCGCCGTCAGTTTCCCGGTGCTGGCAGCCTCTCCACGACTCTAGACTTCGACTCCACATTCATTGTCGGGGACCAGATCTATGATTGGCCAAAGGGAGAAAAGAGGAAGCCAGTTTATGGGGCGCGGAAACCGCTTACAGCTGGACTGATACTCTTGTAACCCGAGACGGAAACGCTTTAAATCCTGTCGCGCTTTGACCACACGTGAGCAGCGGGAGATCCTGCGCTACTACGAAAAGATAAGGCTACTTGTATTCAGGCCAATAGAACTCACGTTTGGTGGGATCATCGTAACCGTCCATCCATGAGTTCCTCAGTCCCGGCGTCTTAATTGCCGCCTCGACGATGGCCCGATTGAAGTCGCCTACAAGCTCATGCTGCAAATACTCGCTGACGGGCATCCACAGGCACTCGTCGATCTCCCAGTCGTCACGTTCAATGGCATGGGTCAGCGGCGAGAGCCTGCAGATGAAGTATATGTCCGACTTTCCATAGCGGTATCCGTGCCAGTGCCGCCAGCAGACCACGGCCTCGAATCTCGTCTTTATCCCGGTCTCTTCAAGAACCTCACGCACGACAGCTGTAGCCAGGTGCTCGCCCGGATGGAGCGCGCCACCGGGCAGCTTATAGTATGGACGGGACGAACCGCGATGCCTCTCTGAGACGACTAACAGCTCCCGGTTATCATTTATCACAACGCCGCCCGCTCCGATGTAGTGGGTAGCATACCCTGGTACCAAGGCATCTTCCTGAAGTTTGCGGACGAGCAAGACGTAGTTTGGCTCGGTATGGTGGAATTCAAAGCCGGCCGCCGTGGAAATGGGAATGAAGGAGGCTCGATCAATCGGTAGGTGCAGCCAGACGAGAAAGCGGCCGTCCTGAATCCACTTTACCAGAGAAGAGGCGAGCCCTTGTTCGAAGGAATGAACGTCAGTGGGCAGGTCTTCGGTATTGATCTCGATGCCGTTGAATCGGTTGACAGCATGGGGCAGAATGTTCATCGGGTCACCTTTTGGAAAAGAGATTGCTTACCGGACCTGCGCCACTGCTGCTAGTCTGCGCCCGGCACAGTTGAAGAGTTCAGAAAGAAGAGGCACAATTCCCTTGTCACTGGCTGGAGGATGGGTTTGCAGCACAGAACGGACCGCAGCCGGGAACATCCGAGTGTTCAAGAAGAGTGATACCAGGATTTGGGTCACGAATCAGACTTTATTCGACCTATTTTAGTCGCCCATGTTGCACAAATCAAGTTAATGATGGCGCATTTCTTTGAAGGGGTATAGTGGAGAGACCTTAAGGATGTGCTATTCTGATTTCAAGTTGCCGGGGCAGACTTCCCAAGAATAGTACGGTTGGATCCAGTCGCACTGGCGCACAGATGGCCTGCCCCCGTCTCCACAACTTCAACCAAGGTAGAAGAGTAAAGGAGAATGAGCTATGTACACAACCGATCAGTATGAGGGCATGCTCGCGGAAACAGTCGCAATTCGCGGCGGAGACGGAGGACGAGTCCTTGCTTACTGCGCCCGTCCTCTTGGGTCAGGCCCGTTTCCAGGCGTGGTATTGATCCATCACATGCCGGGCTGGGACGAATGGTACCGAGAGGCAACTCGCAGGTTCGCCCATCATGGATATGTTGCTATCTCGCCAAATCTTTACGAAAGATTCGGACACGGTTCGCCGGAGGATGTAGCAGCGGCGGTACGGGCAGACGGCGGCGTGCCCGATGACCAAGCCGTTGCCGATCTGGAAGTTTCGATGCAATATCTACGGGCATTGCCCTATGTGAACGGCAAGATAGGCGCATTTGGCACGTGCTCCGGCGGTCGGTATGCGGTGCTCGTAGCGAGCCGCGTAAACGGTTTCGATGCGGTCGTCGACTGTTGGGGAGGCGGTGTAGTGATGCCGGATGACCAGCTTACACCGCAGAGACCTGTTGCTCCCATTGACTACACTGCCGACCTAGACTGCCCCGTATTGGGTCTGTTCGGCACCGAGGATCACAGCCCGACAACGGCTGACGTCGCCGTACATGAAGAGGCCCTCAAGAAACATGGAAAGGAGTTCGAATTCCACATGTATGAGGGGGCGGGGCACGGCTTTTTCTACTACCACCGGCCAAGCTATCGTCAGGCCCAGGCAGTCGACGGTTGGGACAAGATCTGGGCGTTTCTTGGCCAGAAACTGTCAAGTTGAGCTTTGAACCGGGAGATAGACAGGCCAAAGAGGCATTTCATGCCAGGGGGAAAGAAATCGTGTGTACAATGATTGTTCAAAAGGTCTCTGTTGATGGGTTTGGCAAAGGCGCCAACGGCTGGTTTGACATGAACCAGGCGAACGTCAGCTGGGATCACCCCTTCCACGCGCCGGAGGAACACGCCCTCAACATCGACTTCGTCAATGAGAGCTACGGGCCCGGCGCCCGCGTGGCAGTGGAGCTGAGCGTCGAAGGGGCACGCCAACTGGTGGAGACGATTCAGTCCGTACTCGGGGAAGCTGAGAACAGAGGGCTGGTTGGGGAAGAGGGTCCGGGTTAGTCAAGCCGCCGGATTGGAAAGGAGTGCGCAGGCGCAGAGCCTCTCTTCCGCTGGGGTGTGTTCGGATAACCTGCCAGGGAGCCATTCAGTCTCGGTAGGGGTCGTACTCGTTTTCGCCGGCCATGGCCACGCCTAACGGCCTGAGCGTATGGAGAATGCGAATCGTGTTCCGGTGATGCTCAAGAACTTCTGGCAGGCGTTTGTAGGCCTGGGGCGCCTCGTCCGTCCCCGCCCCGCGCAACGTAGCACCTATCTTCCGGACCGAGTCCAGCATTTGCTCGCGAGGGATCTGCCCTGCCTTCACCTGAATTCTTCGCCCTTTCTTCCAGCGGAAGCGGCCTGCAGCCTGGGTGCGCGACATCAGGCGACCTGCACCGTGGACGGTCGAATAGAGCGCCAAATGGCCTTCCCGGCTTTCCACGCCCTCCAGAACGACCGAAATGTCTCCCATCGAGCCGCCGACGAAGCCCTTCTGGCCGGGGAATGCCGGTGTTGCTCCTTTGCGGGTAACCCAAAGCGTTTCGCCTCTGTGCTCCTCGCTCCAGGCGAAATTGTGGTGATTGTGAATCTCTTCGACGATCCTGGCGCCCAACAGCTTGGCAACCCGATTGCAGACCCAATCCCGCCCTGCGTAGGCATAGCGGCCAGCCAAAAGCATACAGGCCAGGTACTCCCGGCCCAGGTCTGATTCAGTTTCGAGCAGGCTGGGAACAACGTCCAAAGCACTTCGCCGGCGGCGGGACCGCTTGCTGCCAGCAGATGCGGGCTGCTGTTGCCCGGCCCGTTCGCGGTCGGCCGCCTTCATGAAGTGCGTGGCGAGACGGTGGCCGAGTCCCCTCGACCCAAAGTGGACGCCGATCCAGATGCGGCTTTTCTCATCCTCGAAGATGTCGACGTAGTGATTGCCGCTGCCGACCGTTCCCAGCTGCTCGGCGGCCAGCTTTTTGAGATTGTGTGCAACGGGCAGATGCCACGCCGGATCATCGTCGAACAGATGATGATCGACCCTCTCCTTGTTCTTGCGACCGATGCCAAAAGAAATCGTTCGCCAAACGTCATCCATGATCGTTTGAATGTTAGCTTTAACTTCACCCGCGGGGATATCCAATCGGACGGCTTTGTTGCCGCAGGCGATATCGTAACCGACGCCGGCAGGATTCAGCTTGTCACGATAGGCGACCACGCCGCCGATGGGAACGGAATAGCCCAGATGGTGGTCGGCCATCAAGGCTACCGCATCTGCTTCGCCGGCGCAGTTGAGTATCTGGGCGACCGCGTTGTCCAGGGGGTCGCCCCAGACGGGAACGCCATGAATCATTTCAACGGTCATTGATTCACCAAAGACTTAAGTGGGAAGACAATAGAAAGGCCACCCGACTTGAATGGAATTTTGGTGCGGTTTCTGCTAGGCCGGCCTGACTCCGCTATAGAGGCCCTCGGGCAGCGGTCGCGGGCGCTGGCAACTCGTGGTCAGCTCTACATGCTGCCCTGTCTCAGACGCAACAAGAATTGCTTCCATGATTTCAAGCACATGTAAGGCCATTTCGCAGCTGGCCCTGTGCGGCTTCCCCTCTACGGTGCTGACCGCCATATCGGCGGGGCCTATGCCCCGGCTATTGCCAGAATGGCCGAATCTCAGCGGCAGATCCTTCCAGGAATCGTCATCATATGTGCGAACTTGCAGCGGCCCGCCGAAAGTGTTCGGATCGGGAAGGTTGAGCGTTCCCGTGGCGCCGTACAACTCGATTCGAGGCAGGCCGGATGCCTGTGTGTCGAAGGTGGTGATGATGGTGCCGATGGCGCCGCGCTCGAAGTCGAGAATGCCGGTAACGTAGGTTGGCACCTCTACGTGGATAACCTCGCCTTTGCGCGGCTGGCTGTGGATTGTACGCTTCGACCAGGTAGCTCTACCTGAAC
>VYDA01000278.1:0-966 GCA_009843665.1 Caldilineaceae bacterium SB0675_bin_29
GCGAACGCCTGGGCTTTTTGCAATAAACTGTAACTCTTCCGCAATTTGCCTGCGATCGATCTTGTAGACGGATAGAAGAACCCACACAGCTTCGGCAACTGCAACTTCCGTCAAAATCAGTAAACATTCTCCTGAGAGTGCTTCCAGAAACAGCCCTTGGGCAGCCGGAGAGTGCTCTTCATGGTCATCGCGCAAGAATCTAATGAGGACATTTGTATCAAGGAGATAATTCGTCATCTATATCTGTCAGACCGTGCTCTGCGCGATATTTCTCTCTCCTCTGATTTAGAACGGGCGGGCTTGCCATCGGCAAAAACACCATACAGATCAGCAAGCGTTTTTGATGGAGTGGGAGTCGAAAGCTCAACGTCCAACTGCTTCCTTTGGCCCTCCGACTCAGATCGATCAGAAGGCTTGGATCGCCCTTTGTAGGTTTCCAATTCCGCCAATAGAATTCGCCCGAGTCTATCCTGATCTTCTTGTGGCAGTGCCACGGCTCTCTCGTAAGCCTGTTGAAGAAGCTGGGTCATCTTTCCAACACCCCCTTATAGACAGAAATTCCGAAAATCCGTCGCCAAAGTTTTCAGACTGCGCGCCCATTATACACCATACGGCCGAACTGCGCGGGCCGAGTCATAGAGGTGTTGGCGCCTATGGCCACCCCACAAGCGATGATCCTTTAATTGGCGATCTGTTTAACGGAAGTGAGCCTCACAACCCCAGCTCCTGCGTCTTGCCACTGCGAATCGCCTCAAACGCCTTCAGCACCATCGCGGTCGCCCGCGTGCCGTCACGGGGACCGATAGGCGGCTCTGTATCGTCCAGCAGACACCTGGCCCAGGCCTCCAGTTCGCCTCGCGTACCCTCCGGGTCGGAGGGGGCCGGGGGCGGCAGCTCTTCCACCGACAACGCATCGATTTCGCAGCCGCCAAAGGTGACCTTGTGGCAGCGGTCGTGAAGCGTGGC
>VYDA01000278.1:976-3390 GCA_009843665.1 Caldilineaceae bacterium SB0675_bin_29
CCGCTGTCGCCGGCAATGATGGACGCGATGCTGCCGTTCTCGAACTGCACCGAGACCGCGGCGTTGTCCACCAGCCCGATCTCGGGATGGGTCAGGGCCCCGCCGGCGGCGCTGATGCGCACCGGCTCGGATTCATTTAGCCAGTAGACCAGGTCGAAGGCGTGGCAGCCGTTTGAAAGTACGGGGCCGCCGCCGCGTTCCGGCGTGATCGCCCAACCCTTCATGTTGGGGTGCAGGCTCTGGCCCACCGTAACCAGGGGCTTCGGGATGACCTCCTTCACCTTGGCGACCAGCGGGGCGAAGCGAAACTTGAAGCCCATCATCAGTTTGACGCCCGCCCTGGCCACCGCCTCTTCGATCTCCAGGCACTCTTCGATCGTGAGCGCCATCGGTTTCTCGAGAAAGATGTGCTTGCCGGCTGCGGCCGCCTGGGTCGCAAAGGGCGTGTGCGAATCATGATGGGTGGCGATTAGCACGGCATCTATTTCATCGTCGTCCCACACGGTTTCGACGTCAGTCGTGTGGTAACGGCCGCCGAACTCATGGAAGGCGCCGGCGGCGGCCTCTTCGAGGGCATCGACGTAAGCCTCAAATTTCAACCCCGGCACGTCGCGGGCACGTCGCATATGACTGCGCCCCATACCGCCGCAGCCGATCAGCGCCATGTTGATCGAGTCAGACATTAAGCTTTCCTCCGAACTTCGTGGACGGCGAGAACGCCCCCAATCCTGCGGGCTTTGCCTGACGCCTCTCCGTCTTTGAAACTGTCTTATTTGAGAAGAAAAGTGGAGCCGGCAACGTAGCGGGTGCCGCCCATGCCATTGCCGTCGTCCATCGTAAAGTAGTAGGCGGTGAATATTCGGCCCGGCTCCACTTCAGTCGCCACCGGGTACCCCAAATCCGTGGTAGGGCAATCGTCGCGGAGAATCTGCTCGTCGCTCCAAGTTTCGCCTTCATCTTCGCTCACGATCATGCCGATGCCGCGGGGGATCTTGCGACGGCCGAATAACACGAGAATGCGTCCGTCCGCCAGCTGCATCGGCCAGGGCGAACGATAGTGTTTGCCGATGCCTGACAAGGTGCTTCGCCGTTCCCGAGACCGCATCGCCCACGGAGAACGCCCCCAGCGCACAATCGGCTGCGGCTGGGACCAGGAGTAGCCGCCGTCGTCAGAATAGTTAATCTGGATGGCGTCGCGCAGCCCGTCGATGTTGAGCGAGTAACATTGCAAGCGCCCGGAGGGCAAAAGCAGCAGGCCTGCATAGGTGGGGCGCCCGTCTCCGGTGGGATCATCGCAGATTCGCGCAAGCGGTTCCCAGCTGAGCCCGTTGTCATCGGTGCCATACAGGACCACGCCCCCGGTGGGCAGACCGGCCGTCATCGCGGCCAGTTGCGTCCCGTCCGCCATCTGTACGAGCGGGTGCCCGTCCTTATGTACCATGTCATGTCCGAGAGGCGGGTGAACCGACGTAGGAACAGACTCCCAGGTACGGCCCCGGTCCGGCGAACGCAAGGCGAAACAGAGCAGGGCGGGCAGCTGGCCCTCGCCGGCATGGGTACGGCCGAACAGGATGGCCGTATCGGGGGCGGTCAGGTCGATCCATTGACGCGCGACCGCGGGGTCGGTTTCCACCTGTTGCAAGAAAGCGCGCCGCGCCTCAACCGGTGCACTCTCGTCGAAGATGACAACGTCATTGGCGCGGTCCCAGGTTGCGCCGTGGTCAAAGCTGCGCGCCAGGATGAACTGCGCGCGGCCGTGGTACCCGGTCGGACCGTGCTGGACATCGCTGCGGTGGCGGTAGGCGCACGGCGCACGGTTGTAGATGATGGCGATTTCACCGCCGCCGAAGTTGAAGATGCCGCCCTGGCGGGGGTGGCCGGCGTAGCGGTCGCGCGCATAGTCGACCAGCGTGTGTTCGACTTCAGCCAGTGCAGGTGCCGGATTGATTTGTGATGTCATGGGTTTTCGCCAAGGACAGCGCAGAGGGAGAGCATTCCGTTTTACTTCAGGCCGGTGAGAGCTATGCCCTGCACGAACTGGCGCTGAAATGCGATGAAGAGGAAGAGAATGGGAAGCACTGCCATCACCGACCCGGCCAGAAGGACGGACTGGAACAGTTCAGCCATCGAGGTCAGCGAACCGGAGCCGTAGGCGAGCGAATACATGCCGACCGAAATCGTGTAGAGCCGCTCAGAGCTGGACATCACCAGAGGCCAGACGAAAGCGTTCCAACTGCCCTGGAATTGGAAGAGGGCCACCACGGTCACGACCGGGCCTGACAGCGGCATGATCACCCGCAGCCAGATCATCGGCTCGCTGCATCCGTCAATGCGGGCGGCGTCCTCCAGGTCCTTGGGCAGCGTGCGGAAGAACTGGCGGAAGAGAAAGAT
Organism: Caldilineaceae bacterium SB0675_bin_29; assembly: GCA_009843665.1. Classification (GTDB taxonomy): domain Bacteria; phylum Chloroflexota; class Anaerolineae; order Caldilineales; family Caldilineaceae; genus Bin5. Next base: position 3,368 of record VYDA01000278.1, read on the forward strand.
GGAGCTGGCGCTGACAACGTTGG
>VYDA01000278.1:3400-11948 GCA_009843665.1 Caldilineaceae bacterium SB0675_bin_29
GGATCAAACCGGCGTAACTGTTGTAGAGGCCATGCCCGCCCGCGCCGAAGATGTCGTTGCCGCCAAGCAACGGCAGCCGCAGCATGAGGATAAAGAGGGGCAGAAAGGTAACTGAACCGGGGATCATCATCGTGGCCAGCACAAGCCCGAAAAGAAAATCACGCGCCGGGAAGCGCAGCCGACCAAAAACGTACCCCGCCAGCGAGGAGGTTGTTGTCGCCAGCACCGTAACCGCGACCGCGTAGATGGTCGTGGTGCGGATATATTTGCTGATGCTGGCCATCTTCCAGGCGACGACATAGGGCTCAAGGCTCCAGTTCAAGGGGTTGAACATGTCCCAGGTGAAGCCGATCCGTATGACCATACCAGCCGTTCCCAAAGAGCTGACCGCCATCCAGAGAAAAGGAAGCGCCGCGATTATAAGACCGACAATGATGCCGAGGGTAAGTAGAGTCCGATAGAGCAACTCATCCCGCGGCGGAAGACGCAATCTCCGAGTCTGTGCCATGTGTAATGCAACCCTCGCGGCCAACGATCAGGCGAGCGACCGGGTTCCGGTGATCAGTATTCGAGCGATGAAGAAAAGAACTTCCAGTTGAAAAAGGTGAGAACGGCAATGGCGATGAACAGGAGGACCGCCATGGCCGAAGCGTAACCCATCTGATTGAACTTGAAGGCGTTCAGATAGATCTGGTGAACGATGGTCGTGGTGCGGAAGGCCGGCCCGCCCTCGGTCATGATCATCACCAGGTCGAACACCTGAAGCGAATCGATCATGCCGATGATGAAGAGATAGAAGGTGACGGGCCGCAGCAGCGGCCAGGTGATGTAGCGGAGCAGCTGCCAGCGCCCGGCGCCATCCACCTTGGCCGCATCGTAGAATGTCTCGGGAATGCCCTGCAACCCGGCCAGGTAGATAAGCATCGTCCCGCCGAACGCCTTCCAGACTGCCACACCGATCACGGCCGGCATGGCGGTAAACGGGCTGTTGAGCCAGTCTTTGGGTGTAACGCCAAAGAGCTTCAGCACCAGGCTGACCAGCCCCACCTGCGGCTGAAACAGCCACATCCAGGCGATGCCCATGGCGATGGTCGAGGTCAGAACCGGCAGATAGTAGGCGCCGCGCAGAAAGGAGATACCGCGTATTCTACGATTCAGCAGCATGGCAGCGGCAAAACCGACCGCCATCGAAAGCGGTACGAACCCGACCGTAAACTGCAGTGTATTCCTGATCGTGGTTCGGAACAAGTCGTTCTCGAACGCCACCCCGTAGTTGTCCGTTCCGATCCAGCGCATCGTGGCGCTGAACGCGTCAAATTGGGTGAAACTGAGGCCGATCGCGCCCAGGACCGGGAGCACCGTAAAGATCAACAGAGGAAGGACCGCGGGCAGGATCAGAGTATAGGCCCACTTGACCTCGCTGCGGCGCAACTCGGCGCGAAACTCCTGAAATCGGCTTTCCGTGCCAACAGCCACAGGCGACCTCCTAACCCCAGTGGATAGTGGTTAGTGAATAGTGGTCAGTAACTGCACCACCCACTATTCACTAACCAGATTCCTCTTATTCGACGTCTTAAACTTATGCGCCTGTACTCAGGATCCGGTTCGTGATCCCGTCCGCTTTGCTCGCCATGCTGTCCAGAGCGTCCTGGTCCTCACGCAGGCCGAAGAGCGCCATTTCGGTGAAGGGGCTCCAGATGTTGATGGCCATCTCGCGATAGCCGACGTGGTCGTAGCCGACGTCGCGTCCCGAGCCGGCGTATTCGAGGAAAGCCGTATCGCGTATCAACGGCTCGTCCTGCAGCCAGGCCAGGTTTTCGTTCATCGACCTGAAGGCCGTGAGGAAGAACTGCGGGAACTTGCCTTCGTCGTCGATAGCGTTGTGCAGCGCTTCCTGGCTGGAGGGGCGGGAGTAGACTTCCAGCAGCCCCAGCGCGGCTTCCTGCACTTCACTCTCGGAGTAGACGGAAATAATGTGGTTGGCATTGGCCAGCCCGAGGCGCTCACCACCGGAATTACGAGCGATCGGCGCGCCGATTCCCATGAGGTCGGCATTTTCGGGCTTGCGCAGCCGCATGTTCGGCACCCACCACGGTCCCTGTATCTCCATCGCGGTGTAGCCTTCAACCGTCGCCCACGTGCCGGGCGGCAGGGTCAGGCCCTCCAGCGGGTTGATCCCGTGGACGCGCTTCAGGTCCAGGTTCCAGGTAAAGGCCTCGGCGAACTCGGGCGCGTTGACCGTGCACTTGCCGGTCAGCGGATCGCTCTGGTCGAACTCACCGCCGCCGTTCTGGTAGGCGTTGACCGTCATCTGCTCCCAGTCCCAGGTCTTGCCCATGCGCATGCCGGCGCGCGTGATATTGCCGTCGCCGTCGCGCTGCGTCAGCTTGAGCTGGGCGTCCAGCAGGTCATCCCAGTTGTCCGGGAAGGTGTCCGCATCGAGACCGGCTTCATCGAAGAAGTCCTTGCGGTAGATGTACATCTTGGTGCCGCAAAGGGCTGGGTAACCGATCAGGTCGCCGCCGACGGTGCAGAGGTTGCGGAAGCCGTCGATCATGTCGTCCCACTGGCCCCACTCCTTGACATAGTCCTGGAGCGGAAGCGTGTAACCGGCATGGGCCAGGCTGCCGCGGCCGGCAAAGTTGGCAAACAGGTCGGCGGGCTCGCCGGCCATCCGGGAGGTGATCATCTTGGGCACCAGCTCGGTGTTGGTGACAAAGGTGAACTCGACGTCCCAGCCAGGATTCTCCTGCTCAAAGACGGAGAATACTTCCTTAATCAGGGTGGCGCCAAGTGGATGCTCGGCATTGTAGTTATCCCACCAGCGAATCGTCTTGCGCATGGCGCCCATCGCCGGCTCGGCGTCGCCGCCAGCAGGCGCAGCGGCCGGAGGCGCCACACAGGCCGCCATCAGCGTTGCGCCGGCGGCCGCGCCGGTCAACTTGAGCATATCGCGTCGCGAGTACTTTTTCGACATCATAGTGATTTGAGTCTCCTTTAGATTAGGGAAAGTACGGGAAGGGCTATGGTTTCATCGGGCTGCCCCGCCTACACCTGCAGCTACGTGGCTGCGAAGACGGAGCAAATCGACATGCACCTTGTTTACCAGGCGCCACGATTCAGTTCATTGCGCGGGCCACCACCCCCTTATTCAGGACATCGGTGTCACATGTGGAGCGCTCAATGCGCATGGAATCCGGAATGGAGAAAAAGGAACTTCCTGCTGGTTATATAGACCGAGAATATGCCATTGGGAGATGCGGGCCGTTTCCAGTCCACTGCACGCAGTATGCTCTATTTTCTTGCTCATGTCAAAAAAAGTGAGGCGAGACGCGCTGGCCCCAAAGCAGGTGCACCTAACCGTTCTAAGCTTGGCTTCAGCCCTATTCCAGACCCCCCAACTTGATCGCTTCATAGATGCGCAGCTGACGCAACTGCCCAATGACGATTGCCAATGTCACGCTCACCATGACCGCAAAAGCAATATAGATCTTCACTGCCTGCCCCCAGGCCGGCGACACGACAAAAGGCGGCGTCGAGCCGTGCACGGCCGTTCCAATCTGGAGAAGGGGAACGAACAACGCCGAGGTCAACGCACCGATCAGCGAACCCCCCACAGCAGCGAGGAGCACAAGGAACAGTTTTTCAAAAACAACGACAGCGGTGATTTGTGCCGTCGACAACCCGATGGCCCGCAACAGGCCGAACTGCAGGATACGCTGGCGCAACGCAAACAGCGAGTGCAACAGGAACGCCAGCCCGGAGATGACCGTCGCTACGACGAAACCCAGGGAAAGGATGCCGAACAGCGCCGTGCGCTGCGGATCGGTACGCCAGACCGCGGTCTCCCAGCGGCTGTCGGTCGCGGCGGTGATAATGAACCCGCGCGCGCGCAGAGTTTCGAGAATGGCCGCCGGGTCGGCACTGCCATCCAGTCTCATCCAGATGTCGTATGGTCGGTTACCGATGGTGCGATAAATGTGTTCCAGATTGCCAACAAAGAAATGGCCGTCCTCCGGGTACAGTGTCGGGAAATAGCTGAGGACGCCGGCGATGGTGAAATTGATGGGGCGACTGATACCCTCGACGAAGACGGACAGGTTATCACCCACGCGCAGTCCGGTTGCCTCGATGAAGCTGCGGCTGACGAGAACACCCCTGGAGTTGAGCGCCAGTCTATTGGTCAGCGCGCCCAGAGATTCCTGGGAAAAGTCGTCTCGCCACCAGCCGGCCTGGCTGAACTCCGCCCGGTCGATCCCCAGCACGGTAGCATTTACATTCCCTTCAAGTCCGTCGACGAAAACCGGCTGCCGCAGCACACGGGTCGCAGCCTCCACCCCGGGGATCGACTTGACGACGGCGAAAGGAGGATAACGCCAGCGCTCGTCGGAGCTTCCGCCCACCTGTTCCCACTGCACCTGAATGGCCAGGTCAGAACCGACGGCGTAGCGGACGACGTCGGTATAGTGGGTATCGAGCGTGCCGGCGAAGGTCGCGCTGAAGAGGCCGAGAGCAATCGTAAAGATCAGGAGAAAGAGCAGCGCGCGATTGCTGCCGGAGCGCCGCGTGATCTGCGTGATGGCCAGCCACAACGGCACACTTATGAAACGGCTGGCCGCCCGCCCCAGCAGGCCGGTAATGGCCGGAAGCCCCCGCAAGGAGACCAGTGCCACGGCTGCTACAAATACGGTCGGCGCCAGCAAGAGCAGCGGATCCACGAAGGTGTCCTGCGTGACCTGGAGTGCCTGTTCCTGTTGCCGCAGACGCCAGTAGGCATAGAGGACGCCGGCAAGAAACAGGAGTTCAAAGGGGAGCCATGCGCTGCGCCGGGCCCGGTTGAGGAACTCCTCGCGCGCGGTCATGCGCTGGTGCGTAACGACCGTTCGCCTGGCCGCGCCGGTCGCCGAAAGCAGCGTGGCGCCGATGCCCAATAGTGTCGCCGCGCCGGCGTACAGCGCGACCTGGGCAGTAAAAGAGAAGTCCAGCAGCGGCCTGGCCGCGAAGGTCAGAAAACGGTAGACCTGCCCCATGCCCTGGGTAACGCCGCCGGCCGCCAGCAGCCCTGCGGTCAGACACAGCGCGCCGATCGCGAGCATTTCCAGCAGATATAGCCCTACGATCTGGAGGCTGGAAGCGCCGCGGCTTTTGAGCGTCACGATCTCGCTCTCCTCCGATGCCACCATGATGTCGGAGGAGATAAACGTGTAGAGCAGGAGTGCAAGCAGTACGGGCAGGCTCAGTAGCAGCAGAAAGGTCCGCAACGCGGCGGACCGGTCGGCGTACTTTTGCAGCAGCTCGTAAGCGGGCGCGGTGAGGTCGACGTGGGACAGGATGCCGGTGGTCCTGGCCTGAATGCGGGTGATGGCCGCCAGCATGGGCGCCACCTTGTCGACCTTGATCTCCCCTCCGTCAAAGAGCAGGAACCAGGCATACTTGCGAACCTGTTCCCCCAAGGTGGGCGCTACACGGCCCATAAAGTCGGCCTCGGGAACGATGAAGTAGAAGGCGAACGCCTCCGGCTCCTCGAACCAGAAGCCGCGATCTGCGTCTGCCGGGCGCCACACGCCTTTGACCAGCACTTCGACGGGGGTAACGATATCAGGATCGTCGAGGCCGAAGAGAACGCGGTCACCGACCTGAACATCGTGGTCGTAGTAGAACCGTTCGCTGACCCAGGCCGGGATGACGTCACCGGCTGCGCCCGAGTTCTCCTGTCCAAAGGGATCCCCCAAGACGATCTCCACATGTTGTTCGAGGCCGATCAGAAAGGCCAGCCCGGCCGACTGGTACTGGCGCAGGTCTTCGGGCAGCTCTCTGTCGGCGGAGGCCAGAAATTTGAGGACACGCGTCGAGCCGTAGCGAGTCATGCGGGTGAGCGGCAGGCCCGGAAGCTCTGTAGCGCGTTGACGCATAAAGTCATCGGCGCGCCGGTACTGTTCGAGCGGAGTCGATCTCAATAGGGGCACGCGATGCACGAGGAGAAGGCTGGAAAGAGGGAGTTCGGCCTCCTGTGCGGCGAGTTCGCTGCGCAGGAACCTGTCCAATGCGGCGTTTGTGAAGAGAGGAATGGCCGCGATCAGCGCTACGGTGATGATCAGGCCGGCAACCACAAAGGACATCGGTTGCCACTTGCTCAGATTGCGCCGCAGCGCCAGTTCCATCATTGCCAGTCACCGGTTACGAACCGTCGCGGCTGGTGGGGTTGGCGGCCCCGGTTCACTGACCGATGACCACGGGCTGCCGCCTTTCCTGGTCAACCAGGGGCCGGCTCCCCTGTGGCGTCACAACGTACGACTGCTCGATGTGCAGAGAGCCGGCGCCCGGCATGAATAGCGGTGCCTCCAGGTTGAGGACCATATCCGCCTCAAGCGTCAGGTCGGAGGGAAGGTCAACACAATCATCCTTGACTCGAAGCCCGTTGTCTGGGACGAGGACCGGGTAGTCGCGCACCTCCAGGCCCACGCCGTGCCCGTGCGGGAAGGAGGCGGTGATGCCGCGATCGTGCAGGGCTGCGACCATCGCGCCCGCCACAGCTGAGGCCTTCGCGCCGGGCCGCATCGCCTCCTCACCGGCGTCCATACAGGCGCGCAGCGCTGCAAAACGCCTGCTCAGCTCGGGCGACAGCTCTCCCATCGCCAGGGTCGTGCCGCTGTCGGAGAAGCAGTATCGGTAGATGCAGCCGTAATCGACGTAGAGAACGTCATCTTCCGCCAGCTGGTAGCCGGTTTCTGTTGTCATGCCCAGGCCGCGCACGCCGAATGCAAAATGATCCAAATCGGCGCCCATCTGCGCCGCCAGCGCCCGGTAGTGCCCCGCCATCTCTGACACGGCCAGCCCGGGCCGGGCCATGGCCAGGGACTCCATCGCCGCCTGTTCGTTGATCTCTGCCGAGCGGGTCAGTCGTTGAATCTCTTCTGCGCTCTTCACCATCCTAACCATGCGGATCAGATCGGAACAGTTTTTGAGGGAGGCGCCAGGCAGCGCACGCTCTATGACATCCTTCGTCTCCGGGGGCAGTCCTTCCGTCTCCAGGCCGATGCGCGCGCCCGTCAGCCCGCGCTGATTCAGAATGCTCAGGAGAGCGTCGGTTGGCGTATCGTTGCCGTGCGGGGCATGGAGGAGCTCCTGAAAGCGGAGCAGGGACTCGGGCAGCTCGCCGGCGGGAAGCGAGTCGTCGAGGCCGGCACTGCCGAAGATGTGCAAATCCTTAACCCACAACTCCTCGGCGTTGGCGGCGAACAACGGATTGACGACCAGTGCCGGCTCGCCCTCAAGCGGAAAGACGGCATAGGCCTGGGCCAGGTTGGAAGAAGCTCCCGGCACCATCATGAACTCTTTGAAGAGCGGGTCGATCCAGCAGTAATAGTCGGTGAAGTAGGTGATGTTGACCGAAGATGTCGCAACCAGGACATCCAGCCCGTATTCCTGCATATAGTCTACGGCACGGGCGCGATTGAAAAGCATGTGTCGCTCTCCTTAAGTAATTCGCGGCTACAGTTGCTCAGACTCCGGGTACGTAGCCCTGGCCCCACTGCTCCTGTCTCTGGTCGCGGAAGTCGCCGGACAGCGGCATGATCGCCAGCATACCGCCGTCGATCACGATAGTCTGGCCGACGATGTAGCGGCTCTCGTCAGACGCAAGATAGATCGCAAGTTTGCCGATATCATGGGGCGCGCCAATCACACCGGCCGGAATGGTGGCGCCGGCCTCCTGCTGGTCGAATTCGCCCAGCACTTTGAGGTGGTTTTCGACCAGAATCCAGCCGGGCGCAATGGCGTTGACGCGCACGCCCTTCGTCGCCAGCTCCAGGGCGAGGACGCGTGTGAAACCGACTATGGCGGCCTTGGTGCCGGCGTAAATCGTGTGCTCGGTCATGCCGGCAAAGGCATGGACCGAGGTCAGGTTGATCACCGCGCCGCCCCCCTGCCCGATCATGGTGGGGACTGCGGCCTGCGTCAGAAAGTACATGCCGCGGATGTTCACATTGTAGAGCGTGTCGAACTGCTCGGGTGTCACGTCGAGAAACGGCTTGTTCATGGTGATGCCGGCATTGTTCACCAGTACGTCCAGACCGCCGAGAAAGTCGATCGCCTTGTCAGCCAGCCCCTTCACCTCGTCGATATCGGCCAAATCCGCCTGGAAAGCCTCGGCCTTTCCACCGGCGCCGCGAATCTCGTCGACCGCACTGGCCGCGCCGTCCGCGCTATGTGCGTAGTGCAGCACGACGGCCGCGCCCTCGCGGGCGAATTCCAGGGCAACGCCGCGGCCAATGCCGGTGCCGGAGCCGGTTACGAATACGCGCTTGCCCTCCATCTTCCGCGTTTGGGTCATCTCTTGTGCTCCTGGTGCGTGGCGGGCGGATAATCTCATTGGACTGTGGCGAGTGGATTGGGCATAGTATACACGACCTGCAGTATTGCGCTAACCGCTGTCTGCCGGTCAATTCAGGTGATTGACGAACTGCGCGGACCTTACTATGATGGCCGTGCTAAGGTGAGTTTTCGCTGCAAAGGCGCCAGCGCACTGGCGAGTCGCGCTGACAGTTTC
>VYDA01000278.1:11958-18745 GCA_009843665.1 Caldilineaceae bacterium SB0675_bin_29
CCACGCGAAAGGCGGTTGACATGAAACTCGGCATGAACACCTTCTTTATCAATATGTTTGATTTCCAAAAGGGCCTGCAGTTTTGCCAGGAGCAGGGCGTACAGGCAGTCGAGGTGGCAGCGGGCGGCCCCGGGGCCATCAAGTACTGTGACGTCGACAGACTGCTCGCAGACCAGGGTGAACTGGAGCGCTGGCTGGACATCTACGCCTCCTACGGCCTTGAGATCTACTCGTTCGCCGGACACGGGACGCCCCTGGTGCCCGACCGCCGCATTGCGGAGGACTATTCACAACAATTTCGCAAGACGTGCGCCCTAATGGAAAAAGTAGGCTGCACCCGATTGGCCCTTGTGGCCGGCCTGCCCGAAGGAGCCGAGGGTGATAGCCTGCCGGCCTGGATTATCAACACCGACCTGCCCTTTCTGCGCGACGCCCTCGAATGGCAGTGGGAACAACGCCTGCTCCCTTACTGGAAGGAGCACGGCCGGATCGCCGCCGACCACGGGGTGACGCTGTGCTTCGAAATGCAGATCAACGACATGATCCACAGCCCGGTCAAGCTGCGCCGCCTGCGCGAGGAACTGGGCCCGGTGGTCGCCTGCAACTATGACATCTCGCACATGTGGGTGCAGGGAATAGACCCGCTGGCCGCCATCCACGAGTTGAGCGACCTCATCCAGGCGGTTCATCTCAAGGATACGCTGATCCACGAACCGAATTTGAGGCTGCGCGGCTATTTCGACTCGACCGACCTCAAGCAGTACCAGCACCGTTCGTGGACGTTCACGATTCCGGGCTGGGGACACGACGAGCGCACCTGGCGCGAGGTTATTTCGACCCTGCGGTTTATCGGCTACACCGGCATCCTGACCCTGGAAATGGAGAGCGAATACATTGAGATCCAGGAGGGCCTGGAAAAGGCGGCCGCGTTCATCAGGCCGATGCTGCTGGAAAAACCGGTGGGGCCTGCCTGGTGGCAGGTCGCCGCAGTACATGAGCTTTGGGAAGAGACGAAGGAAGAGGGCGAGTGAATGGTGAACCAAATTGACGGCCTCGCGCTCTGATCAGTGCCGAACACAGGCTGCTGATACGCTAAAATCCTTGGATTGCTTGGGAGACATAAGATGTCGAAAGTCCTCGTAACCGGAGGCAGCGGCACCATCGGCGGATATGTCCTGAGAGAGCTCCTCCAGGCGGGCCACTCCGCCACTAGCTTCAGCCGCTCCGCGCCGCATGTGGAAGGGGCAGGTTTCGTCCAGGGCGACATTATGCAGCCCGAACAGACCGCGGAAGCCTGTCGGGGTCACGATGCCGTCATCCATCTGGCGGCCATACCGGGACCGGGCCGGGCGACGCCGGCACAACTGCTCAACGTCAACGTGATCGGCACCGCCAATGTCCTCGAAGCCGCCGTCCATGCAGGGATTGGCAAGGTCGTGTTTGCCTCCTCCGGCGCGGCCACAGGCTTCTCCTTCCAGAAACAAGAGATCGTTCCCCGCTATCTCCCGATCGACGAAGAGCATCCCTGTGAGCCGCAGGACGAATACGGGCTGAGCAAGCTACTCGGCGAGCTGACCTGCAAGCGCTACACTGACGCCTTCGGCATCCGGACCATCTGCCTGCGCATTAACAATAACTGGTATCTCGAACGCGCCGGCGCCGAGGTGGCCGTCGGTTCCGGCTGGGCACAGCAGTTCACGGTCGAAGAGCTGTTGACAAAGCGATACCGCAACACGATTGAGGACGCCGAAGGCGAATGGCCGTCGCCGGGTCCGCCAGCGCCACATAAAATATTGTGGGCCTTTACCGACGCCCGCGACGCCGCGCAGGCTTTCCGCCTGGCCTTGGAAAATGACACCATCAGGCATGAAGTTTTTCTCATCAACGGTGACGACACCTGCTCCAAGGAGCCAACACCCCTGCTTATCGACCGTTTACGGAGTTCGTTTGGCGAAGGGGAAGCAGAAGCAACCGCCCCTGACATACTCCTCAAGGAACCGTTAGAACGACATGCCTCCCTTTGGTCGCACGCAAAGGCGACACGCCTGCTGGGCTATCGTCCCCAATTCACGTGGCGGCAGAGCGACTTTCAATCCTGGATGGAGAAACCATGACCACAGAAAGAAAGTTGGAGTTCTTCGGCGGCGGCTGGCGGCAAGTCGACTCTGAGGAAGAGGAGAAATCCCCCGTCATCGACGCCCACTCCCACATCTTCCGCCGCTTCGCCACCGGCTCGGGCGCGGCCAGCGCCGCGCTCACGCTCAAGCTGTGGCAATACCACCTGCGCGACTTCACCGACTTCTGGCGCAAAGACGACGGCGCTCGCGTCAAAGAACCGCTGCTCGACTTCCCCTCCGACGACATCAACGCCATGCCCGACCTCAACTTTCGTTTCGGCAGATACGGCCAGGCCGAGCTCACCGTGGACGGCGTCGACTATGTCATGCAGTTCTATCCCCCCGCCCTGGAAAACCTGGAGGCGACACCGGAAAGGATGATCGCCGAAATGGAGGTCGCCGGCGTTGACCGGGGGATTCTCCAGAGCGACCACGTCTACGGCGCTAACATCAACGAGTACTACGCAGAGGCGATGCGCCGCTACCCGGACCGCTTCATCGCGCTGGCGCAGGTACGGGAGACGGAGGCGCATCAGGCGGAGGAACTGGCGCGACTTGAACGCGCCGTCACGGAGTTGGGATGCACGGGGCTTTACTTCAGCGTGGAGCTGTTCGCTTTACGGGGCTACGTGGACCGAATCGACGACGCCAAGTTCGAGCCGCTGTGGCAGCTGGTGCGCCGCCTTGGGATTCCCATCTTCTGGTACATCGACGCCCGCAAACAGGACCGGGTGGCCGGCTTCATGGAGCGCGTCGGTGAGCTGAGCCGCTGGGCGGACGACCACGATGACATCCCGTCGGTTATCACGCACGGGCTGGTGCCGGCCGCAATCATTCACGAAATCGGCATCCCCGAAGAGGTGGTCGCGTTGCTGAAGCGGCCCCACATGAACGCCGAAATCCTGATGCAGGCCAAGTGGCCCGAGTACCCCTACGGCGATGGACAGGAGATGCTCAAGTGGCTGTGCGACCAGGTCGGCGTGGAGAAGCTGATGTGGGGCTCGGACATGCCCTACAGCGGCGGCTTCTGGTGCACCTACAAGCAGTCGGTGGACTACATCCGCCTGCACTGCGACTTCCTCACGACAGCAGAGAAGAACCTGATACTGGGCGGCAACGCGGCGCGGATGTTTGGTATCAGCGGCTAGCGGAGAGTAACGCTTTTGAGCACAATTTGCCTGTCGCTAAGTCTTGGTTCACAAACGCATTATTGGACGGATAGCCTTTGATCGACGCGTTCTGCTTGGAGACCTCTAGTGACGTTGGAAAGAAAAAGCGACCTTTTGGGTCGCTTTGCCTTGCTCTGGTATTTATTTTCCCGGTCGTACTATCTGAAGAGAGAATCTGGCAGTCCAGACTGTCTGATTATGCTCCTCAACGTCCCGACAGGGATATCACTATGCCTGGGAACGACAACATCCAAGCCAACTGTTTCTCCTGCCTCATTTCTTTCGCGCTTACTGAAGATAACATGACTTCCACTCTGTCTCTTCTCTTCAAATCCATTGTCCAGCAGCACTCGACGGACCTGCCTGAATGATCTAGGCGGCAGCCTAGGCAAATTCAAGTTCTAATTCGTACAACGCCTGATCGTCTTCTTTGCCGATAAGCGTGCTACTAATCTTTGGTTTCTCATGCCCTTCAGCAAACAGTTCTGGATTGAAACGGGCAACTCGCTTTACAAAATCCTCGATGGTGTAAGTTTCGAGAAGCAACTCTAGGGCTTCATGCAAATTGTCGAACGCTTCCTCTAGTGTCCTCCCCTGACTTGCTACCTCCAGCTCCTCGCAGCGGGAAACATACCAGTCTCCCTCTTTCCATGCCGAGCAGCTAAGTGTCCATTTCATGGATGCTCCGTTTCCTTTCTCTCACCCCTCAATTTCTCTTTCGCAACTCTATCACATTTGTGCAAGGATCGTTAAGTATCATCAAGATCCTCCTTGACAATTGACTCAGACTCGCACGCATGTCTCACGATACAGGACTGTGACCTCCAAGTCGTTCAATAGGCAAATCGGCTTCGCCTCCATGGCTCACCGACTCATTTCTCGCTTGTCTCGTTATTTTTCTGGATCTCTCAACTGATGCAACGCGGCCTCGGCGCCGGCAGAGACGAAGCCCAGATCCCCGCCAATCGTCAACAGCCGCAGAGTCGGCGCATACGCCTTTACCCAGGCGATACCGGCCTCGGCCCCGCCCAGCACATCCACCGGGAAACCGGCCGGGACACCGTTAGCGTCACCCGCCCGCACAATCCGCTGAATCGTGCTGATGAACGCCTCGCTCTCCCAGGCGCCGAAAATGTCCATCGAAAGCGTCAGGTCGTTCGGCCCGATGATGAAGCCGTCAACGCCTTCAAGCGCCGCGATCTCTTCGATTACGTCGACGGCGCGATAGTGTTCGACCTGGACGAACACCAGGGTTTCATCATTGGCGGTGCTCTGGTAGGCGCGGTCATCACCCCCGAACGATGGCATGAATGGCCCGTAGCCGCGTACGCCGTCCGGCGGATATTTGCAGCCCGCCACCGCCCGGCGGGCGTCCTCTACCGACTCGATCAGTGGAACGACGACGCCGTCAGCGCCATTGTCGAGCGCCTGTTTAATCTCATCTGGCCGGTTGTCCTTCACCCTGACCATCGCCACTGTCGGGGTTGCCCGGACCATCCACAGGATGTATCGCAACGATTCCACATTGCGCGGCGAATGCTCCATGTCGATGCTCATCCAGTCGAAGCCGGCTCGCGCCACCGTCGCCGCCACCAGCGGGTCGGTGGAGGCCGACCATGTCCCGTAGACGTGCTCGCCTGCATGCAGGCGCTTCTTCAACTCTGATCCCTTCATGCCCTCATCTCCTTTGCAGCTGCCAGCGCGGCTTCACGCCGGGATTAACGTAAGATCGGGGCCAGCGCCCCTGCGCCAGATCCAGGACGGTCTCGACCGACAGTCGCCAGCTGTTATCCAGCGACTCATCGGAGTAGCCTGCGATGTGCGGTGTAAGGACCACGTTGTCCAGGCTGAACAGGGGGTTGTCCGATTCCGGCGGCTCCTGCACCAGCACGTCGAGACCTGCGGCCGCGATCCAGCCTTCTGTGAGCGCCCGGAAGAGCGCCACTTCGTCCACCACCGGGCCGCGAGAGGTGTTGATCAGGATCGCCCGGGGCTTCATCAGCCGCAGTTCGCGTTCCCCAATCAGTTTGTGGGTCGTGTCCAGCAGTGGGCAGTGGACCGAAACAAAGTCGGAACCGGACAGCACCTCCTCCATTGATGCCGCTTGCACACCGTGGTCGGCCATCAGCTCGGCGCTCACGAATGGGTCATGCGCCAGCACCGTCATTTCGTACCCGCTCAGCTTGCGCGTCACCAGGCGGGCGATGTGTCCGAATCCGATCAACCCAAGTGTCTGCCCCTGAAGATGCCAGCCCGGAAAGCCGGCGTAGCGGTCCCAGATGCCAGCGCGCACTTTTTGATCCTGAAGGGCGATCTGACGAACGACGGCCAGCAGCAGCGCGATCGTATGGTCTGACACGCCGTCGTTGAAGGCCTCCGGCGTATTGGCGACGATAATTCCGTGCGCGGTCGCGGCCTCGATCGGTATGTTATCCGTGCCGCTGCCGGTACGGATCAACGCGCCGCAGCGTCGCAGATCGGCCACGTTCTCGGCGGTCACGATGTGACTGCCTCCGAAGATCCACACGACGTCGGCATCCCCGGCGCAGGATACCAGTTGCGAATGGGTCTCGCACTCCTCGAACACGAACTCAATGCTATGGCTCGCCATCGTCTCTGGAACCCAATCGGGCAGTTCCTCCGGGTCCATATGCACCATGGCCACTTTGAATTTCGTCATTTTCCCTCCTTTGAAATTGGTCCCCGGTTACGTCTTGCCGATCACGGCACCAGACGAAAGAGGGTTCGACTCTAGCTCTTTCAATCCTCCAGAGTCACCGCACCAGCGTCGTAACCAGGTCGCCCGGCGGCTGGCCTTTAGCAATGCGCTCCACGTTCTCCACCGCGGCCTCCATGCGCCGACGGGGCGTATCCGGCGTAAGACCCGATGAATGGGGCGTGAGTATAACATTGTCCAACAGTAGCAGCGGGTGGTCGGCCGGCAGCGGTTCCTCCTCAAACACGTCCAGCCCGGCGCCCCTGATCCCGCCCTGCTGAAGCGCCTCAACCAGGGCCGCCTCGTCGACCAGCCCGCCGCGCGCGATGTTGAGCAGGACCGCGGTCGGCTTCATCAGTTCCAGGGCGGGGCGGTCGATCATTTGCCGCGTCGTTGCGTTGAGATGGACATGCAGCGACAGATAGTCAGCCTCCGCCAGAACATGGTCCAACTGCTCCGGCCCGCCCTGAAACTCGACGTGAAACTCATCCAGCTCAGCCTGCGGGAACGAAACCGTGTCAATGGCCATTATGCGCATGCCCAGCGGCCACGCCCGCCGCGCCACCTCGCGCGCGCTGGCGCCAAAGCCAATCAGCCCCAGCTTCTTGCCCGCCAGCTCTTCCCCCATCGCCCGCTGCCAGCCATCGGCCCGATTGTGTTTGAGGTCTTTGGCAAAGCAGAGAATGAGCATGATTACGTGTTCGGCCAACGGCACTGCGCTCAACCTACCGGGCGAAATGGCCCGCGGCAACCCCTTTTCCAGAAAGTAGGCTTCGTCTACATGA
>VYDA01000002.1 GCA_009843665.1 Caldilineaceae bacterium SB0675_bin_29
AGGGTATGTATCCTGTCGGCTGTCATTGTAGCATGAAGGAACTGAGCGCATGACACCCCTGAAGCTCGGCATCATCGGTTGCGGCACGATCGGCGCCGCCCACGCCGAGGCTGCCGCGGCCTCCGACCAGATCGAGCTGGTTGCCGTCGCCGATGTGCAGCGGGCGCTGGCGGAGAAGATTGCCGCCGCCCGCTCGGTGGAGACGGTCTACAGCAGCGGCGCAGAACTGCTGGCCGATACACGGGTAGAGGCTGTCGTCCTGGCGCTGCCGGCCTCTTTCCGCATCGAACTGGGGCTGCAGGCCCTGCGCGCCGGCAAACATCTGCTGACGGAAAAGCCAGTCGCCCGCAGCGCCGCCGAGGTGCGCCATCTGCTCTCCGCCCAGGGGGACCGGGTCGCGGCCTGTTGCTCCTCCCGCTTTCACTTTCTGGATTCGAGCCGGGTCGTTACCGACTGGATCGCACAGGGCAAGCTGGGCGCGCTGCGTGTTCTGCGCTGCCGCGTCATCCACCCGGCGACACCGGCGCCGGAAACGCACCCGCCGGCCTGGCGGCTCAGCCGCGAGTTGAATGGCGGCGGCATTCTTGTCAACTGGGGCTGCTACGATCTGGACTATCTGCTGGGCATCAGCGGCTGGCAACTGCGCCCGCAGACGGTCCTGGCGCAGAGCTGGCGCGTACCCTCCATCTTCGCCGACACGGTTGCGCCGGGGTCCGACGGCGAGACGCACATCACCGGGCTGGTGCGCTGCGAGGACGGCGTCGTGCTCACCTATGAGCGCGGCGAGTACGCCGCCGCGCAGGCAGAGGCATCCTGGGAGGTGATCGGAGAGGTCGGCTCGCTGCGCCTGCGGATGACGCCGGCGCCGGAGAAGGAGGTTCTGCAGTTCGAAGCGACCCGCGCCGAGGGGACCATCTCCCGGACGCTGTGGTCAGGCAGCGATTCCTACAGCGACATCCACCGCGGCCTGCTGGAGGACTTCGCAACCGCAATCCGCACAGGCCGCCCACCCCAGACGACGCTGAAGCAGGCGCTGCTGGTGCAACAGATCACCGATGCGATGTACAGGTCGGCGGAGACGGGAGAGGCGGTAGCGATTAAGTAGAAATCGATCAGTTTCCGGCAATGGTTAACGAAACGATCTCAGAACTGTTGGACCGCATTTGCAAAATCAGTACGCTGAATGAAGGCTGACGGCAAGATCTGCAAACCAATCACTGACGCGGAGCCATACTTGCTATAGTCGTCTGACACATAGACTGGCGTTACGTATTCAAGTTCAGCGAAAATTGAAAGAACATAGGACACCTGTCGATCGATTCCCGGGGCGATGTGACGCATGGAAAATCCGTATGTGCGCAACTGCTGCCATAGAGAAGACAAGGTATCGTATGGCAACATATACTTCTGTGCCGCCGCCTTGACGCATATGCCAAGCGGTTCTTGTGAGACATGCGCTGAGAATGGATTCTTCTTTGCTACCGTCTTTTATTCACTCTTGTCCTTCAGAACTGACTCGATATCTTCCCACACTTCGCTAAATGGCAGACTCTGTGGTTCCGTCCGCAGCCAATCGCTCATCTCGCCAGGCTGCAAGTGCTCCACAAAAACATTATCTCGCTCAGGGTAAACAAATACCTCTATCGGCAACGGTTGCAGATACTTCTCCATCAGCGGCTGAACTTGCGAACTGAAATCCAGTTGCCCGTTGCCACAACCCAGAGGTGGGAATGCGATGCTGTGGATCCCCATATTTGAATATGTCTCAACGAATTTCCTCAGCCCGCTTTCGACATATTCTATTCTTGAAGGTTGCCGCCAGTGTCTCTTGGTTGGGAAATTCAACACCCACTTATTTGGTGACTTGTATAGCCATAAACTCCCAACGTTGAAGTCTCCCATTTCACACAGTTCACTATACTTTGCATACATATCCGGGAAGTGGCGCTTGAATTGCAAGGCAACGCCTTTGCCCATAACACCGACGGTATTCACTGTATTGACTAACACCTGTGCCGGTGACTGGAACAGGTCTCCTTGAACATACAAACAGGTCTCCTTGAACATACAGAATCATTCTGTTGTCCTCAGCAGTTCAGGATCTTTGCATATCCGTGGGTTCAAAGTCATTATACTACGCATCTGACCCGTAATTGAAAATTTGTTCTGATTTCTAAGACGTTTGGACATCCAGTAAGGTTTCCTCAGACCTCTCAATCTTCAGAAAGGAACGAGTGCACAGTGAACTATGCATTTATGAGCTTTTCCTGCCCGCAGGCCACCTTCGCCGAGATGCTGGCGCTGGCGGTGCAGTACGGCTACGATGGCGTCGAGCCCCGGGCTGCCGGTGGCAATAACCACGGGGTGGAGTTGGAGGCGTCGGCGGAGCAGAGAACGTCCTTCCGCGAACAGGCGGCTGACGCCGGCATCGCCATCTGCTGCCTGGCCGCGGGCAACCGCTTCGCCGATCCCGCAGACCGCGACGCGCAGGTGGAAGAAACGCTCCTGTACATCGACCTGGCCGCGGACATCGGCGCGCCCGCGCTGCGCATCTTCGGCGGACGGATTCCGGACGGCATCAGCCGGGAATCGGCCATCGGCGGCGTGGCGGACGCGCTCTCGCGCCTGGCGGGTCGAGCCGGCGACCGCGGCGTCGTCGTATGCATGGAAACGCACGACGACTGGTGCAACCCCGCCGACGTCGCCGCGGTGATGGAACGGGTCGACCACCCGGCGATTGGTGTAAACTGGGACGCCGCGCATCCGGTGCGCACAGAGGGCTGGACGCTGGCAGATTCTTATAGCACCCTGCGGCGCTGGATCCGCCATACCCATGTGCACGACCTGTTTGTGGACGCGAACCGGCCGGACTACACGGCTTTCGGCACAGGGGATATCGATCACAAACAGGTGCTGGCGCTGTTGCGCAGCGGCGGCTACGGCGGCTACCTCAGCGGCGAATGGATCAACTGGGAGCCGCCGGACGTTCACCTGCCGCGCGAGATCGCGACGCTGCGCGGTTACGAGCGCGCGCTGGCGTGAGAAGAGGATGCCGCGCCGGTCGCTTAAGCCTGCGACAGTCACAAGTTATCCTTGCACAGAAACCGGGGGAACGACTGATGCCCATCCGCCTGCTCGACTTTAATCTCCATATCCTCAACATGCGCAACCGCATGCCCTTCCGCTACGGCATCGTCACCATGACCGCGCTGCCGCATCTCTTTTTGCAGGCTCGGGTCGAGGTGGACGGCAAGCAGGCGGACGGGATCGCCGCCGAGGGCCTGGCGCCCAAATGGTTTACCAAAGTGCCCGATTCGTCGATGGCCCAGGATATCGCCGAGATGCTCGACGTAATCCAGGCGGCCTGCCGACACGCCCAGGAAGCGGGCGCGGCGGGCACGGTCTTCGACCTGTGGCAGGCCGTCTACCGGGCCCAGGAGGCCTGGGCCGCGGACACGGACTACCCGCCGCTGCTGTGGGCGTTCGGCGTCTCGCTGGTGGAGCGGGCGCTCATCGACGGCTTCTGCCGGGCTGCGGGCACGACCTTCGCCCAGGCTGTGCGTGCAAACAGCCTGGGAATGCACCTTTACAACCTGCGCCCGGAGCTGGCCGGGCATACGCCGGCGGACCTGCTGCCGGCCAGGCCTCTGGAACGGATCATCGTTCGGCATACGGTCGGCATGATCGATCCCCTCACCGACGACGAAGTCCTGCCCGAAGATCAGGTCGATGACGGTTTGCCCGCATCGCTGGACGCTTCGATCCAGGCCTACGGACTGACCCACTTCAAGATCAAGATCGGCGGCGACATCGACGCCGACAGGGCACGGCTGCAACGCATCGCCGCGCTGCTGGACGAACGCAATGTCAATTACCGGCACACACTCGACGGCAACGAGACCTATCACAACGTCGATGATTTTCGCGCCCTGTGGGAAGGGTTGAACGGCGACCCGGCCCTTCGCGACTTTCTGCAGCGGCTGATCTTCGTCGAACAGCCCTTCCACCGCGATATCGCCCTCAGCCAGGAGGTGGGCGCGGCCCTGCTCGCCTGGCGCGAACGGCCGCCGATCATCATCGACGAATCCGACGGCGAGCTTTCCAGCGCGCCCACCGCCCTCGAAAGCGGCTACGTGGGCACCAGCCACAAGAACTGTAAAGGCATCTTCAAGGGCATCGCCAACACCTGCCTCATCCGCCACCGTCAGCGCCAGGAGCCGGACGCGCTGCACATCATCAGCGCCGAGGACCTGTGCAATCTGGGGCCGGTGGCACTGCTGGAGGACCTGGCCGTGCTGGCGACGCTGGGCATCGAACACGCCGAACGCAACGGCCATCACTACTTCGCCGGCCTGTCGATGCTGCCGGACAACGTGCAGGCGCAGATCCTGGCTGCGCACGGCGATCTCTACCGCCCGCACACGACCCCGAGCGGGCGCAGTTTCCCGACACTGGCGGTCGAGAACGGCTCCGTTGACGTGGGCAGCGTCACGGCCGCGCCCTTTGGCCCAGAAAATGTTCTCGACCCATCGCAGTTTACGCCTGTGGCCGAATGGAAATACGAATCGCTGGGGCTGGATTGAACGCATGACGGGCAGTGGCGCGGCCGGTGGGACAACCGGATTCGGTAACGAACACGAAGGGGCAGAAGCGCAACTTTATGGCGTCTGCCGTGTTTTCTCTTGTAGAATGGCATAAGAATTTCGCCCTGCTTCCTTCTGCATGCGAGACTGTTCCCCCGCTCCTGCGCCGGAAGGTCCATAAGCAGAGAATCGCGCTCCCATACAATGGATTCCATTACACCGCCATCCACAGCGGAAGAAACTGAATCCCAGGAAGCAAGCATCGTTCTGGCGCCGAACACCGACTGGGATACTGCGACCAAGAGAACGGTCCTGATCGTCCTGCTCGTCCTCGGCGCACTCATCTTCTGGATCAGCCGCCCCGTCCTGCCGATTCTGATCATGGCGGGGCTCGTCTCCTACTTCCTTATCCCCATAGTCGATCTGTGTGAACGGCTGCACATCCCACGCAGCGTGAGCACGATCGTCCTGTACCTGCTCTTCCTGGTCCTTTTGATTCTGGCCCCCGTTCTGCTTGTGCCGGTGCTGCTATCCCAGCTTCGGGCGCTCTATTTTGATGTGCCCACAGCGGCACGAAACTTTCTGCTCTTTCTGCAGGAGTCGGTCGCAGACCTGCCAACCAGTGGCAACATCCTCGGCCTCGATGTCACGTTTGAAGGGGTGGTGGGCCAGATCCAACAGACGCTGGCCGACGAGATTGCGGTGGAGCGGTTCCTGCCCGGCGCGCAGCAGATTCTGGACTACGTCAATCAGCTTCTGAGTACAGCCACGAACGTGGTGAGCAGCACGGCGACCATCGGTCTGACGGTGGTTGGCAGCATCGTCAATATCGTCGTCTTCCTGCTGCTTCTCTTCTTTATCAGCCTGTACTTGACCAAGGACGCGCCCCGCATCCAGCGCTACGTGGAGGGGCTGTTCCCGGTTGAGTATTACTCCGAAGGCGTGGAGTTGATGCGGCGGCTGCGCAACATCTGGAACGCCTTCTTTCGCGGGCAGCTCATCCTCTCATTGTCGATCGGCGTGGCGACCTACTTTTCGCTGAGCCTGATGGGAATGCGGGGGGCGCTGATTCTGGCGATTCTGGCCGGCGCGCTCGAAATCCTGCCCAATATCGGCCCCATCCTGGCAATGATCCCAGCCGTGATCATCGCCCTGGCGCAGGGGAGCTCCACGCTCGAGCTGAGCAACCTGAACTTCGCTCTCCTGGTAATTGGAGTCTACTTCATCATTCAGCAACTGGAACATCAGCTTCTCGTGCCGCGCGTGATCGGAACGAGCGTTCATCTGCATCCGGTCGTGGTGGTCTGCGGCGTCGTGGTTGGGGCAAGTGTGGGTGGAATACTGGGCGCTTTTCTGGCCGCGCCGGTCATCGCCAGCCTGCGCCTGATCGGCAGCTATACCCACGCCAAACTGCTAAACTATCAACCTTTCAGCGACCGCCGTCCGGTCGCGGCGGGTCAGCGCGCCGGCGTCTACCGCAGGGTGGTTGTTTCGGAAGCAGAGGATGCGGCTGCACGCCCCGAGATGGAATTGGAAGAGGACGCGCACGCGCCGCCCGCTTCCCAGACCGCCAACTCGCCCGCAGGCGTTTAAACGCAGCACAGGCGCGGCGCCGGCACCCCCATATCGTTCACCGCTGTATCGAATCCACCAGAGGCAGACTTGCATATACGTCGAGGGCGAGGAAGTCGCGCGCCGAGGGCTCGCTTGGCTTGTCGTGGGGAGTCGAATGCGGGCCGCCCATAGGAGAGGGTTGTCGGGCCACGGCGTATGACTGCCTGTAATAGGCCGCGGCGCCGATCATGGCTGCATTGTCCGTACACAAAAAGAGAGGCGGGCAGTGCAGCGGCAGACCGAGCTTGGCAAAATGCTGTTCAGCCGCCTGGCGCAGCAGCCCGTTGGCGCTGACCCCGCCGCAGATACAGACCTGCTTCACGCCAAACTCGGCGGCGGCGTCCGCGGTCTTGCCCAACAGCACATCCACGACGACCATCTGAAAGGCGGCGGCAATATCGGACGCGGTCTGCGTCTGGCGCGCCTCCGCTCCCTCCCGTTCGAGCTGCCGCATCAGATTGAGAACGGCAGTCTTCAGGCCGGAGAAGCTGAAATTGAAGCGGTGCTCGCCGCGGACGGGCAAGACGGTGGGCAGGGTAGGTGCCTGCGCGTGCGGCTGGAGCTCTGTCCGCCGGCCCGGCCGCATGAGAGGACGGGGGAGTTGGAATCGGCCGCCATCCCCGCTCTCCGCGGCCGCCTGAATCGCCGGGCCGCCCGGATAGCCCAGCTCCAGGAGGCGCGCCACCTTGTCGAACGCCTCCCCGGCGGCATCGTCCAGGGTCGCGCCCAAAAGCCGGTAGCGGCAGTGCCCCTCCATCAGCACGAGCTCCGTATGGCCGCCGGAAACGATCAGGATCAGCGCCGGGAACTGGTCCGATGCGCTGCCGCTTCGCTGTGTGCGCGCGCTGTCGGACGCAGAACCGCCCGCCGGCCCGTTGCCATCTTCCGAAGCTTGCAAATCGGCTACAGGCGAACCGTCTGTACAGAGCCAGTTGCTGTAAATATGCCCTTCAAGATGATTCACCGGAATCAGCGGCAGGCCGCTGGCGAAGGCCAGTCCTTTCGCCAGATTGACGCCGACAAGAAGACTGCCGGCTAGGCCCGGGCCGTTCGTGACGGCGATGGCGTCCAGCTCGCGCACATGCGCGACCGAGGCATCGGCCAGGGCGTCCTCGACGACAGTCTGAATGGCGAGAACGTGCTGACGGCTGGCGACCTCCGGGTAGACGCCGCCGAAACGCCGGTGGAGCTCAATCTGGCTGGCGACCCGGTTGCTGAGGATATGGCGGCCGTCCGCCACAACCGCGGCCGCGGTCTCGTCGCAGCTGGTTTCGATCGCGAGGATGCGGTACGCAGGCGAGCCGCCCGCGTTCTTCGGGCTCATTGGTCCTCGCTCAAGGTGGACGGGCGCGCAGCCCAGAGCAGGACCATCAGGCCGACGATGGCCAGCCCGATCAGCGCCACCAGTTTGTAGAGGCGGTCATCCAGCAACAGGGTCAGGCCGCCGAAAAGCGCGCAGAAGGCCCAATAGCCAACTACGATTGTGTGCTCGGCCAGGCCTTTGTCACGCAGACGCAGGTGCAGGTGATCGCGTCCCCCCTGGCCCACCGAAACGCCCCGCCGCAGGCGGCTGTAGATCAGCCAAACCACGTCCAGAATCGGCAGACCGAGAATCAGCAGCACGGTGGCAAGCCTGGCCCCGCCGATAATCCCCAACGCGGCCAGGGCAAAACCAAGAAAATAGCTGCCGCTGCTGCCCATGAAGACCCGCGCCGGCGCAAAGTTGAAGAACAGAAATCCCAATCCGACGCCGAGCAGCGCCACAGGCAGCACCGCCACGCTCAATTGGGGCGGGTGAGTGAAGAAGATCATGTGAATGGCCAGTATAGCGCAGAAGATGACGGTCACGCCGGCAACCAGACCGTTCAACCCGTCAAGGAAGTTGACGGTGTTCATCATTCCCATGAACCAGAATAGCGTCAACGGGCCGAGCAGCCACCAGGGAAAGCCATCCGGGCCGAAGAGAAAGCCGCTTGCGAACGGATTGTTGACGTGCTTGATGAAGATCAGGCCGGCGATGGCGATCAGGCCGGCGACAACCTGAATTGCGAATTGGGGGCGCCAGGAGAACTCATAGCGGTCATCGAGAAAGCCGAAGATCGCGCAGAAGGCGCCGCCAATCAGAAGAGCAATGAACCGGCGGCTCTCCTTGGGGTCGTTCTGCGGCGGCAGCCAGGAGGCGTCAAGCAGGGGCAGCGCTCCGGCCATGAGCAGAAGAAGCGCGAACACGGTCAGGGTAAAGGCGGCGAAGATGGCCAGCCCGCCTGTACGCGGCACAACACCCGCGTGTTTGCGGCGCTCGCCGGGGCGGTCCACCAGGCCGAGCCGATGGCCGAGCCGCACGGAGACCGGTGTAAGAATAAGGGTAAGAATGAGGGCGGCGAGCAGGATCGAGAGGTAGAACACGGTCGTGACCGGATAAAGCCGGGAAGCGGGCGATCCCAGGACCTAAGGGCGCATCGAGCCAAGCGTGCGCGGGAAGGCGATCGCCTCCCGCAGATGCGTCAGACCGCAGATCCAGGCGACGGTCCGCTCCAGGCCCAGACCGAAACCACTATGCACGACGGTGCCATAGCGGCGCAGGTCGATATACCAGTCAAACGCCTCCATCGGCAGTTCGTGCTCCTCGATGCCGGCGACCAGCTTGTCGACATCGGCCATACGCTCACTGCCGCCGGTGATCTCGCCGTACCCTTCCGGCGCCAGCAGATCGACGCTGCGGCAGACCTCCGGCCGGTCCGGTTCCGGCTCCATGTAGAAGGCCTTCACCTGTGTCGGATAGTGATGGACAAAGACCGGTTTGTCGAACTGGGCGGCGATGTAGGTCTCGTGCGGGCTGCCGAAATCATCGCCCCACTCGATATGGGGCACCTTGTCCCCGTACCCGGGCACCAGTTCGCCGGCCGCAGCGGCGCGGTTGACCATGTCCACGGCCTCATCGTAATGGATGCGCGGAAAACTGGGCGTCACCCGTTCCAAGGTGGAGGTGTCCCGTTCCAGCAGCTTCAGCTCTTCGCCATTTTCCGCCAGGCAGCGCTGGACGATATGGCTGACGAACTGCTCCTCGATCTCCATCAGCCCGTCCAGACCGCAAAAGGCGATCTCGGGCTCCACCATCCAGAACTCCTGCAGATGACGGCGCGTTTTGCTCTTCTCGGCGCGAAAGGTCGGCCCGAAGCAGTAGACTTTGCCGAAGGCCAGGATCGTGGCTTCACTGTAGAGCTGGCCGGTCTGGGCCAGGTAGGCCGGCTCACCGTGGAAATCGATCTCGAAAAGGGTGGTAGTGCCTTCGGCGGCGTTGGGTGTGAGGATCGGCGTGTCCACGTTGAGATAGCCGTTGCTGTCCAACCAGTTGCGGATGGCGCGTATGATGGTCGCCCGAACCCGCATTATCGCCCACTGGCGGCTGGAGCGAATCCAGAGATGGCGATTCTCCATGAGGAACTCCACGCCATGCTCTTTGGGCTGAATCGGGTACTCATCCGCGATCTGAACCACTTCCAGGCCGGTCACATCCAATTCAAAACCGCCGGGTATGCCCGGCGCGCGGGTGTCCTCTTTGACCGTGCCGGTAACCCGCAGGCTGCTTTCCTGGGTAAGTGCGCGCGCGAGTTCGAACGCCTCCGCGCTGACATTGCCTTTGAACACAACCGCCTGGCAGATACCCCCGCCATCGCGCACCTGCAGGAATTGGAGCCGCCCTTTGCCCGTCTTGGTATAGAGCCAGCCCTCCAGGGTTACCGCCTCGCCCACATGCGCGGACATCTGCCGTATTGTGATTACCTTGTCCACAGATCGTTCCTCTGCAGTGATGGGTAGGCGGCCCTATTCACGAAGGGAAAAGTCGTCCTCTGCGCGATGTTCATCCGCCATCCCCTGCAAAAAGTCAGGCTCTTCCTCCTGCACCTCGCCGCCGTCGGTCGAGTCTGTGTCCGGCCTGCTTTCCTCCTCGCTTCCGTCGTCTGCGGCTGTCGAGTCTGCGTTCGGATGAAACCATTCATCCAGCTGCCGCCCGATACTTTCCAGAAGATACTCCATGCCGACCGGCGGGCCGACCGCGGTTGCGCCGGCAAGGTTCAGCGAATGATCGGCCTGGAACTCCCCGCTGCCCCCATCCCGATATGTGGGCCGGATAACATGGGTATAAATATACACCTCGGTTTGCGGCTGACTCTCCTCTTCGGCACGCTGCACCTGACTTGCCTGCCCGCGCGTCGCCCTGCCGCGCCGCCGGGATGATCGGCGCCGGTTCTCACTGCGGCGGCGATTCTGGTTTTTTGAACGAGTTCGCTGCTCTGGGCGGACATCATCGCTGTCCACCCTCTGCTCGGCAGCGAGAGACGCATCCTGACTGCCCTTCCGCCGGCGGCGGCGGAAGTAGCGTCGCTTTCTGGACCTCCCTCTGTCCTGCTTATCGGGTGGTTCGGTCGTTGCCATGGAAAGCTATTCCCTTTCGCAAAACCTATGGTGATTCGCCGCCGGCCACAGTACGCTGCGCAATCAGTTCACCGTTGGGATTGCGCAGAATAACCGTCGAGCCGATCTCCCAGGCCGCTGCATCCCGGCCCCAGAAGCGATTGATGCTGTTGTCCTCTCCGGATCCCGTGTTCAGACGGATCCCGCTGCCGGGGAACAGAAGGATGTTGCTGAAAGTATAGATCGGGCCCCCGTCGCGACTGAGGGTCCACCCCTGCAGGTCGACGGCGCCATCGCTGTCGTTCACCACCTGCACCGACTCCGCGGCCAGCTCACCAGCATTCTCGATACGCAGCTGCAGGCCCTGTTGCGGCAGACCAACCGCGGCGCCCTGCTGTTGAGAGACGGGAATCGTCAGACGCTGGCCAACATAGACCAGATTCGGATCGGCCAGATCGTTTATCTCCAGCAGCCTGTTCAAAGAGACGCCGTAACGCGCCGCGATGGCCGACAAACTGTCCCCTGCCTTGACGGTATAGATCTCCGTCTCGCCCGGCTCGGGCGGCGCCGCGACTTCGGTCGGGGTTGCGGGCGGAGAGGATCCGCTCTCCGGGCTTGTCTGTGCATCCCCGGACGTTGGCGTTGCAATCAGAACCACCGCTGGCTCCGGTGTTGCAGGCACGACCAACTCCTCCGGATTGGGCCGCCGCTGCTCCGCTATCCATACAACAGTCACGGCAATCGTCAGACTGACTAAGGCGTTGACGAGGATGAAAAAGACGAGAAGACGGCGATTCATTTACCTGCAGTGGCCTGTGGCTCAGGGAAAAGATGGCCAGCGGACACCACTAGCCACCGGCCACGGGCACATTGTAGCACAGATCGCTGAAACTATGTACTGATGTAGTATTCTTCGCATAGGCCGCTGCTACCTTGACAGGCCGTGACAGCAGAACAGGATCCGCTACATTGGCGGTTTCCCTGTGCATGGTAGAATAGGCGGTGCAGCCCGGACTGCGGTTCATGTGATTCGGGGCTGACAGGACAGATGCGCATTCACATCGGAGAACCGCTATCCTCCGTGTTTCGTATGGTGTAAGGGGAGGCGAGACGCCCCCCATCGACTTTGCCCGCCGCTGCATGTCCGAACCACGGGAATCGGCAACGGGCAAACAGAGGGATGCAATATGCTGAAAAAATTTCTGACCAAAGTTGTCGGTGATCCGAACGAGAAGGAGTTGAAGCGGCTTCAGCCCCTGGTTGAAGAGATCAACGGGCTCGAAAGCCGCTTCGAACGGATGGACAGCGGCGAATTCAAAGAGATGACAGAGGAGTTCCGCCAGCGGATCGTCAGCGAAACAGCGGAGCTGCGGGATGCGCTGGCCGGCGCTGAAACCGAGTACGCGGCGGTCGCGGGCACCGATGAGCAGCGCTTTGCCCGCATCGAAGTGGAGCGAATTCGCAAGGAGTTGCTGGACGAGGAGCAGGAGATTCTCGACGAGATGATGCCGGAGGCGTTCGCGGCGGTGCGTGAAGCGGCCCGCCGCACCATCGGCCTGCGGCACTATGACGTGCAGCTGATCGGCGGCGGCGTCCTCCACTCGAGCAAGATCGCGGAGATGAAGACCGGTGAAGGCAAGACGCTGGTGGCGACGCTGCCGCTTTACCTGAACGCGCTGGCCGGGCGCGGCGCCCATCTTGTCACGCCGAACGACTATCTCTCCAAAGTCGGCCTGCAGCTGATGGGGCCGGTCTACCAACTGCTGGGCCTTTCGGCCGCGGTCATCCAGAACAGCGCCGGCAACCCGGACAGGGGCAGCTTCCTGTACGACCCCGAGTTCCCGGCGGAGGACGACCGCTTCCAGAACCTGCGGCCGATCACCCGGCAGGAGGCCTACCGGGCCGATATCACTTACGGCACCAACAACGAGTTCGGGTTCGACTATCTGCGCGACAACATGGTGCTGGACAAGGAGCGCCAGTCCCAACGCGAGTTGCATTACGCAATCGTGGACGAGGTCGACAACATTCTGATCGACGAGGCGCGCACACCGCTGATCATCTCGGGCGAGGCGCAGGAGAGCAGCGACTATTACAGGCAGTTCGCGCAGCTGGTCCGCGGCCTGCGCGCCGGCACAGACTACGAAGTCAACGAAAAGGAGAAGGTGTCCACGCTCACCGAAGAGGGCATCGCCGCCGTGGAGAAAAAATTGGGCCTGGAAAACCTGTACGATCCGGCCCATTTCGAGATGCTGCCCTATCTCGACAACGCGCTGCGGGGCCATGCCCTCTATCACCGCGACAAAGACTACATCATCCGCAACAACGAGGTGATCATCGTCGACGAGTTCACCGGGCGCCTGATGGAGGGGCGGCGCTACGGCGAGGGCCTGCACCAGGCGATCGAGGCCAAGGAAGGCGTGCGCGTCAAGAAAGAGTCGATGACCCTGGCGACTATCACCTTCCAGAACTTCTTCCGCATGTACAACAAACTAGCCGGCATGACCGGTACCGCCAAGACGGAGGAGGAGGAGTTCCAAAGCATCTACAACCTCGACGTCGTGGCCATCCCTACTCATCTGCCGACGATCCGCCTGGATGAGGAAGATGTGATCTATAAGGACCAGTCGGCCAAGTTCGGGGCGGTAATCGATGAAATCAACCGCGCACACGAAGAGGGTCAACCGGTGCTGGTGGGCACGGTCGCCATCGAGACGAGCGAGCTTGTCAGCCGTATGCTGAGGCGCCGCGGCATCCCCCATGAGGTGCTGAACGCCAAGAACCACGAGCGCGAGGCGACGATCATCGCGCAGGCAGGACGGCCCGGCGCGGTCACGATCGCCACCAATATGGCCGGACGCGGTGTCGATATTCTGCTGGGCGGCAACTATGAGGGCCTCGCCAGAGATCAACTGCGCAAAGACGGCGTCGAACTGACCGGCATCCCCCAACTGGCGTGGAACCACTGCCTGGAACTGCTCAAGAACGGCCAGGACCCCACGGCGACTTATAACACGCGCTGGGCCGCGGTGCTCAAGGAAAGGTGGGACGAAACGAAGGCGGATCAGGAGAAGGTGAAGGCTGTGGGCGGCCTCTACGTTGTCGGCACCGAGCGCCACGAGGCGCGGCGCATCGACAACCAGCTACGCGGCCGTTCCGGACGTCTGGGCGACCCGGGCGCCAGCCGCTTCTTCCTCAGCTTGGAGGACGACCTGGTGCGGCGCTTCGGCGGCGACCGGGTGACCGGCGTCATGGACCGCCTCGGCCTGGAGGATGACCAGCCGATCAAGCACAATATGATCAGCAAAGCGATCGAAAACGCGCAGACCCGGGTCGAAGGCCACAACTTCGACATTCGCAAGCACGTGCTCAAGTATGATGAGGTCGTCAATGAGCAGCGAGAGACGATCTACATGCAGCGGCGGCGCCTTCTGAACGAGCCGTCACTGAAGCCCGCAATTCAGGAGATGATCACTGACGAGATCGATGCGGCCGTGCAGCAACACACCGCCACTCGCTTTGAAGAGGAGTGGAACCCGGAAGACCTGCTCCTGGTGCTGCGCACGGTCTTCCCCTTCCCGCAGAACTTCGACCCGGCCCCGTGGCAGGAGCTGGACGCCGACGACATCACAGAACAGGCCGCCGAGATCGCGCATCAGACCTACGACAAAAAGGAAGACGAGATCGATGCCGATATGCTGCGCGATGCCGAACGCCAGATCATGCTTCGCGCGGTCGACCACCGCTGGGTCCGCCACCTGACCGATCTGGACAGGCTGCGCGAGGGCATCGGTCTGCAGGCGATTGCACAGGTCGACCCGCTGGTTGCATACAAGCGCGAGGCCTTTGCCATGTACCAGGAGTTGATGAACGACATTCGCTCCGACATTGTGACGACGGTGATGACCTTGCAGGTGCAGAAGGCGCCGACGCTGCCGACACCGATTGCGCGCAACATCCAGACGAATCGATCGGACACATCACAACAGCGAACGGTCCGCAACACCAACAACCGGCCCAAGCGCAACGACCCCTGCTGGTGCGGCAGCGGCAGAAAATATAAGGTCTGCCACATGAGAGCCGATGCGAAACAGGGCGGCGCGCCCGTGCGCGAGGTGGCGTAGCAGAGGTGGAGCAAATTGCGGTATTTCTGGGGCCGCCAGCAGAAAACCTGACCTCTCTACCGGGCCCCAATCCGTATCAACACCGTCCGGCGGCCCCAGACCACGGTCCGGTTCAGCAACTGTCCCCGGATCCAGCCCTCAACCTGCTCCACCTCATCAGGCTGCATCCGCTCCGCCAGTCGCTCGGCATAGGACTTGCGCCCGCCAGAAGCCGGACTGAACCAGCGCCGGACGTGCGCTTCGGTAATGCGCAGATCGGTATCGGTGTCGATCCGCTCCATCGAGACCCGCCCGGCCTGTGCCTCTGCAGGGAAGACGGCGGAGAGGGCCGCCTGCAACGTCTCCTCGTCCCAGTTGACCAAGTAATCCGTCGTATCGGCGTAGATCGACTCTTCGGCCGCAACCAGCCGCTCGGCCAGCTCCGGCTGGAGCAGAGAGCGGTCCCCTAAGTCGTATATTCTCTGCGTATGTCTGGGTATCGTCTCGGCCAGCGCAAGCCAGCCGCCCGCGGCCAAGTGTCCGGCCAGATGAGCCAGGGCAGCCTCTTTGTCCATAGCGGCGAGCAGCGCGTTTCGTCCAATGATCGCATCAAACCGGACCTCTTCCGTACCGAGCAGTTGCGCCGTCTCTTCCACCGCCCCCTGCAGCACCAACGGCCGTTCGACTTCGTCCAGGTCTTGCGCCTGCTCCTGCAACGCCTGCCGGTCTGACTCGTTGAACGCCAGCGCGTAGACGCCGCCTTCGGGCGCGCGCCGCAGCGCCTCCCAGGTCAGCAGGCCGCTGCCGGCGTTCACATCCAGCACAACACTGTGGCGCTCAAGGGGGCCGCCGTCCAGAATGCGATCCCGCAGCGCGGCGGTCGCTTCGCCGGCTTGTGCAATCGTCCGCTGGAGCCAGCGGTCGCGGGCAGACTCGTCGGGTGCGAATGTCAAGATCTCCGGCGGCGCGCCGAAGCCCTCCAGCATGGCGGCCAGCTGGGCCTCGCGACGCTGGGTGACGGTGAGACTGATCCCGGCCTCATATCCCTGACCCGTCGGCTCGTAAAAGACCCTGCCCTGCAGCGCGCCGGGAAGATACTGTTGCGCTACCCAGTGGTCCCGGTAAGCGTGCGGATAGAGATAGCCGGCCCCGTGCCCAAACCCCTCGCTGTCGCGGTTGCCGTCGCGCAGATGGCTGGGAACATCAGAATCGGGTTCATTGCTCACCGCCTCGAGCGCGTCGAAGAAAGCCAGCAC
This sequence comes from Caldilineaceae bacterium SB0675_bin_29, assembly GCA_009843665.1. Lineage (GTDB taxonomy): Bacteria > Chloroflexota > Anaerolineae > Caldilineales > Caldilineaceae > Bin5. The sequence continues at coordinate 15,973 of VYDA01000002.1, forward strand.
CGAATTGGACTTTTCCGCGGTCGCCAGATAGAGCGCGGCCTGGGCCAGGGGGAAGTTGCCTTCCGGGAGGCCGACGCGGTCGAAGGCCTCGGCGCAGGCCGCGACCACCTGAACGGCCTGCGGGTCGGCCAGGCCCACATCCTCGCTCGCCAGGATCAACATGCGCCGAAAGATATAACGCGGCTCCTCGCCGGCGTAGATCATCTTCGCCAGCCAGTAGAGCGCCTCATCCGGGTCGCTGCCGCGCAGGCTCTTGATGAAGGCGCTGATCGTGTCGAAGTGATAGTCGCCCTCCTTGTCATACAGCACGGCGCGGCGCTGAATCGACTCTTCGGCGATGGCGAGTGTGATGCGGACGGTACCATCCGGGTCGGCGTCGGTGGTCTCGACGGCCAGCTCCAGCGCGTTGAGCAGGGCGCGGGCATCGCCATTGGCGACAGAGACCAGATGCTCGGTCGCCTCTTCCTCGATTTCAACGCGCCGGCCGCCGTAGCCGCGCTGGGACGTGTCGAGAGCGGTCTGCATGATCTGGCGCAGATGCTCTTCTGTCAGCGTCTTCAACTGAAAGATGCGGCTGCGGCTGACCAGGGCCTTGATGACTTCAAAATAGGGGTTTTCGGTGGTGGCGCCGATAAAGGTAACCGTGCCGTTCTCCACCCAGGGCAGGAGCGCATCCTGCTGGGCCTTGTTGAAACGATGCACCTCATCGACAAAGAGAATTGTCCTCTGATCGTGAAGCGCCAACCTCTCCTGGGCCTCCGCCACCGTCGCGCGGATGTCCTTGACGCCGGCCAGTACAGCGTTAAGCGCGCTGAAATGGGCCGCCGTGGTGTTGGCGATCACCTGGGCCAGGGTCGTCTTGCCGGTGCCGGGGGGGCCATAGAATATCAGGCTGCTCAGCCGGTCGGCCTGAATCGCGCGCCGCAGGAGCCGGCCCGGGCCCACGATCGCTTCCTGGCCGATGAACTCATCAAGCGTGCGGGGCCGCATGCGCGCGGCCAGGGGCGCGTTGGCATCGATCCGTTCCGCGCGTGCCTGCGCAAACAGATCCTCCGCCGGCTTCCTTCCTTGAGTATAGGTCACCACAGCGTAACTGGCCTTTCGCTGTCGGGGCCCAGGCAGTTCGCCCGCGGCCCGCTCGCAGAATCCGGGGGAAGGGACACTAAGAAGCTGTTTGAAAAGGGTCAATCAGGGGTCGCCCGCCCGCTTTGGCCGCGGGAATCAGACGCTGGACAATAGACCACTGGCTGTCAGTCATATCTGTTGGGTATCGTTTGGTTTTCACATAGACTACGTATACCACAATTTGGCCGACAGCCTTTACTTTTGAAACAGCCTCTGAGGAAAGGAGCCAAACCAGCATGCAAACGAAAACCAGACTTCGAACAGCGTCGCCGATGGAAGAGTTGGATGAAGCGCATCAACTGGAAATCCAGATTCTGAATTTGAAGAATCTGGGTTACACGATGGTGCGCGGCGCGATCCCGCCGGATATGCTGAAGGAGATCCAGAACGCTTTTGACAAGAAAATGAACGAGCAGATCGCGCGTATGGGGAGGGATTTCCGCAACACATTCAACCGCTTCGACCTGATTCCACTCTGGCAAGAGCCGAGCTTTCGTCAGTTGGTCAATCTCCCAAAAATTATGCCGATTGTGCGCGGCTTTATGGAGCGATACTGGGACGACGAACCGGTCGTCTTTGGAGCCGGTCACGGGCACTGTCTGTTTGAGAACAGCCCTGCCCATCAAGCTTGGCATAACGATGCGCGGGTGAATAAGAAGGCATCCGACATGACCCCGCCGATCTATATCCGGCTCAGTTTTCTGATCGAAGATGTGGAGGAGGACATGGGGCCTACCGCACTGTTGCCCGGCACCCATGGTACCCATGTCAACTCGCCGCCCTGGTTCACAGCACCCGATGGACAGCCGCGTCAAGTGCCTGAGATGGTCCTGGCCAGCGGCAAAGCTGGGGACTGCCTGATCAACGACACGTCGATCTACCATACCAACACGCCCAATCTGAGCGACCGGGTGCGCAAGATCGTCTGGGCGTTGTACGCCGGAGCGCGGACGCCGATCTGGGTGCGAAAGGATCTGCCGGCAGACTACAGAGACCAGGCCCGCCTGACCCAGGCGGATGTGGGCGCCTCTGATGATCCGGTGATGGCGGCGCTGTTTCGGAACCTGCCTGAGGATTGATGCAGCGCGGGCAGCCCCGCCGCGCTTGCCGCCGCGGATCGCGGCGTGCAATGCAGCTATGCCTTTAGTCCCGTCATGGCAAGGCCGCGAATGAAGTACTTGGAGGCGAAGATATAGATGAGCATGACCGGCACAACCGTCAACATCGATCCGGCCGC
>VYDA01000627.1:0-1947 GCA_009843665.1 Caldilineaceae bacterium SB0675_bin_29
CCCGATTCTTGTAGCTGCCGGGGACCGATTCATTCTACGCCACCCATCTCCCAGTATCACCCTCGGTGGCGGCGAAGTCCTGGACCCTCACCCACGCCGGCGCTACCGGCGAAACGATGCGACAGCCGTCGTCAGGCTGGAGACGCTGGCCCAAGGAAGCCCCGATGAGGTCGTGCTGCAGAGTTTGGAGCGGGAACCGCTGCTCTCGGAACAAGAGTTGATCGCCGCTTCCGGACTCGACAGAGGAATTGCGGCCGTGGCTATCCGGCAACTTCTCGAGAACGGTCCGATGCGAGGGCTGGACGACCGGCGACTCCTCATCAGCGAATCGGCCTACCAGCAAACCGTCGCCGATATGCAGCTACTCCTTGGCCAGTTCCATCTCCGCTTCCCTTTGCGGCAGGGAATGCCCCGCAGCGAAGTGCGCAGCCGGCTGCGGGTGGGCGGAGCAGGCGGCGTGCGCAAGGAGCTGCCCCAACGCGCTTTCAATGACTTGACACTGCAGGCAAACCAAGACGGCATGGTAGCTAACGAAGAAAACACAGTCCGGTTGCTTTCCCACACCGTCCGCTACTCGCCCGCACAACAACAGGCAGTTGACCGTGCAATTCAGTCCTATGCCGACGCGCCGTTCAGCCCGCCCAATGAAATCGACACGCTCAGTCTATTGAACGGTGATGAGAATCTGCTGGAATCACTGGTAGAGCGGGAGATCATCGTCCGGCTTCCCGGCTCTGTCTATTTCCGCCAGGAGGATTTCGAGGTTGCCACACAGAAAACGATTGCCCTGGCCCAATCCAAAGGAGCAATTACGCTGGCCGACGTGCGCGATCTCCTCGACACCAGCCGCAAATACGCCCAAGCGCTCCTGGAAGAACTCGACGCACGTCGCGTCACCCGCCGCGTGGGCGATGAAAGGACGCTGACAGGAGTCGAACAATGAGCGGCATCCAGTATCGCCGTCTGGGCCGGACAGGGCTCAAAGTTTCACCACTCTGTTTGGGTTCGATGCAGTTCGGCTGGACTGCCGACGAAAAGACGAGTTTCGCGGTGATGGACGCCTTTTCCGAGGTCGGCGGCAATTTCATCGATACCGCCGACATCTACAGCCGCTGGGTGGAAGGAAACAGCGGTGGCGTTAGCGAGGAGGTGATCGGACGCTGGTTGAAGTCCCGCGGCAACCGCAGCCAGATGATCATCGCCACCAAGGTACGCGGGCAGATGGGGCCTGGCCCAAACGATCAAGGTCTCAGCCACAGGCACATCCTGGAAGCCTGCGAAGCCTCTCTTCGCCGCCTGCAAACCGATACAATCGATCTCTATCAGGCACACTTCTTCGACGCCGACGTACCCATCCATGAGACGCTGGCGGCATTTGATCGCTTGGTGCAGCAGGGCAAAGTTCGCTACATCGGCTGCAGCAACTATCCCGCCTGGCGCCTCATGGAGGCGCTCTGGACCAGCGACAAGCACGGCCTGGCCCGCTACGATTCCATTCAGCCCCACTACAGCCTCGTACACAGGGCCGAGTTCGAGCTTGAACTAGGAGAGGTCTGCCGGGCTTACGGAATCGGCATAATCCCTTACAGCCCGCTGGCCGGCGGCTTCCTCACAGGCAAATACAGCCGTGAACGCGACACAGACAGCGTCCGCGCAGAGAGTGTACGCCAACGCTACTTCAACGATGCCGGCTGGAAAGTTCTGGAAGCGGTACAGGGCATTGCTGCTGAACTCGGGGCCACACCGACTTCCGTCTCGCTCGCTTGGCTCTTAGCCCAACCAGGCATGACCGCCCCTATCATCGGCGCAAACACGGTTGAGCAACTGCAGGGCAGCTTGGCTTCTCTGGAGTTAGAGCTCACCAGCGAACATCTGGAAAGATTGGAAAACGCGTCTGCCAGGTGAAATTCGCCAGAGGAGGCGGCGAATTCAGGTTATTCTCGCAAC
>VYDA01000627.1:1957-18221 GCA_009843665.1 Caldilineaceae bacterium SB0675_bin_29
CTCTAGAACAGTCGCAACTGCCGGTCTTCATCTCTCTTGCGGGACCGGCGCGGCTGGGCCTGCTGCACCTCCTGCAAGGCCGCTTCAATGTCGGTGACAAAGCCGGAGAGCGCGTTTTCCATCGCCTGCCCAAACAAGAATCGCCGCCCGGCATGCGTCAGGATCAACCGCCGCTGCGCGCGAGTCATGCCCACGTAGAACAGCCGCCGCTCCTCGTCCAGGTCTACGTCGCGGTTGTCAGGCGCATAGGGCAGGAGTCCCTCTTCACATCCTGCAATGAACACAACAGGGAACTCCAGTCCTTTTGCGGAGTGGAGACTCATCAGCGTCACGCGGTCCGCCCGCTTGTCGTACTGGTCTGCCTCGCTTTGCAGTGCCATCGTTGTCAGGAACTCCTGGAGCCTGTTTCTGAACGGCGCCGCCCTGCGCTGAAAGCGCTCGATTCGCTCTTTTTCGGCGTCGCCGTACTCGGTGCCGCGTAACTTTTCCCAGCCGGAGGCCGCGGTCTGAATCTGCGACGAAAGGGGCGCCGATGGTTCTCCGCCCAGCATCTTCACCAGCTCGACCGTCTCTGTCAGCCTCTCTCGCTGAGGCTGCCGCAGGGCGCCGGTTCTGGACGCAACTGTCAATAGCTCGGGCATAGCCGGTGACGCGGGTCTCTCCTTAGTCTCAGAGCTTTTCGACGCCAACAGTTCTGCCACTGCTTCGCCGCTTAGCGCCCGCTTCCCTTCCGTCAGGATCCGTCCCCAATGGACGTAACATTCCGGCGTCTGCGTAAGCCACAAAAGCGCCAGAATCTCCCTCACGGGCTTCTGTTCTGTCAGAGCAGGGCCTCCAAGCATCGAGTATGGGATGCCCGAGCGGTCAAAGGCCTCTTCAATCAGCCTGGCTTGCGCATTGAGACGGTAGAGAACAGCGAAATCGCCAAAGGTAAAGTCCTCAGGTAGACCATCTTCATCTACTCGGCCGGAGTCCAGGGAGAAGTAGCTGACCCCACCCACCATCTGTTCCACCTGGTGGACGAGGTACTCTGCTTCAGCCCTGTCTGTGGGGGCGCGATATACTTCCAATTTGACCTGCTCTGCAAAGTGGGCGATCAGGTTGGTTGCCTGGTGGTCGGGACTGCGTGAAATGACCTGCATCGCCGCGTCCAGAATGGTCTGGGCCGAACGGTAATTTTTCTTCAAAAAAAGTCGCTTGCCGCCAGGGTAGTCGTCCTCGAAGGACAAGAAGTAGCGGTGATCCGCGCCCCGGAAGCCGTAGATTGCCTGGTCCGGGTCTCCGATCACGCACAGGTTGGCGCCACCCTCGACAAGCAAAGACAACAGACGGTGTTGCGCCGCGTTCACATCCTGATACTCATCCACCGAGATCCAGCCAAAGCGACCCTGGACAGTACTTAGGACGGCAGCATCCGACTCAAGCAGCTGAACGGCGCGCAAAATCAGGTCATCGAAATCGAGCGCGTTTGCCTCCTCGAGGGCGGCCTGATAGCTCGGCCAAATGTCGCTCTCGCTCTCCTGGACTTCGCCGTATGCGTTCGCTCTAGTTGCACCGCTCTTGCGCGCAGAAATCGCCTCCAACGCATCCCGCGACTCCCTTGCTCCCAACTGCGGGCAGGCCCGTCTCAGAACTGTCTGCCGCTCCGTATCTGCGAGAATCGTAAAGTTATAGGAAACACCGATCGCCGCCCCGAACTCCCTGAGCAAGCTGGCGCCCAACTGATGAAACGTCCCTACTGTGATTCGGGCCGACCTTTCTGCGCCCAGGAGTTCGTCCAGCCTCTCTCGCATCTCTTCCGCAGCCCTGTTCGTAAACGTAACCGCCAGAATTGAGGACGGCGCCACGCCCATCTTCTCGATCAGACGCGCAATGCGCACGGTCAGAGTTCGGGTCTTGCCGGTACCCGGTCCGGCCACGATCGCCAGCGGGGTACTGGTATGGGCTGCGGCTGCCTGCTGTTCGGCATTCAACTGACCGAACCAGTCGGCCTCGCCTTGGCCGTTTGCCCCCTGGCGTAAAGGAGGGCGCGGGAGTTCAACATCATCGGGTGCTACCTCAAGCGGCGAACTGTACTGGACTTCCCCATCTGCCAGAGCGTTCTCTACGGGTGCCTCGGCTTCCTTCGACAGCAGACTCGGCTCATTCTCGGTGGCAGGCTTCAGTACCTCCGACGTCGCGCCGCGTTCCTCCTTCGCAGACGCTGGCTCGCCCGCAAACATCCCGAGTTGGAACGAAGAAAGCTGGTCGGCTTCCCCATCGAACATGCGGATAACACCGTATTCGCCGTCGTAACCGCTCTGCGCAACCACCTTGCCTTCACGCATTCGGCGGATCCCCTCGGCCAGAACGGGGCCGCCAGCTGCAGAGATATCTTCGAGCGGCATAGCCCGCAGGATCTCAAGCTCCGGTCCCAATCTCCCCAAAAGCCGCAGGTATTCGGTCTGCACGCGTTTGGAGTTGGGGCCAACGCCGAGAACTTCACTCAACGCCTCGGGCAATGGAATGAGGCTCGTGAATGGCGCCGCAGAGTTCGGACGTGCGCCGGGGTCGCGGTCGGCTAATTCTTCAACCCTGTGGTAAACGCCGACAGTCACAGGCTTGCCGCAGTTCGAACAAAGCCCCTCATTGGCGATCGTTGTGACCGGCTCCCAACAGACCCCGCATTTGCGATGGCCGTCCAGGTGATACTTGCCCTCTTCCGGGAAGAACTCGATGGTGCCCAGAAACTCGGCGGGATCCCCGGTCTGTAGGGCGCCGAACAGCGAGTCATAGCTCAGATCGGTATCGAACAGGGTGGCTTCTCGAGCCAGTTTCGGTGGCGAGTGGGCGTCGGAATTGGAGACGAGAGTGTACCTGTCCAGCCAGGAAACACGCCAGTTCATTGGTGGATCGGATGAGAGACCTGTCTCGACAGCAAAGATGTGGGGAGTCAGATCGGTAAAGCACTCCTCAACCGAATAGAAACCGGACTTTGAACCGAGAAACGATAACCATGGAGTCCAGATGTGGGCAGGAATCAGATGGCAGCGGTCGTCCACTTCCAGGACGATCTCCAGCAGGTCGCGACTGTCCAGACCCAGAATCGGGCGACCGTCCGCGCGAATGTTGCCGATCTTTTCCAGTTCGCCCTGCAGAATCGTGGTCGCCTCGATGGACGGGGCAAAGACGATGTTGTGTACTTTGCGCGTGCGGTCATACTTCTTGTAGATGTTGCTGATTTCGCCGCCAATCAGAAAACGTACCGTCCCCCTGCAGGCCGGCGGCACCTCGTCGGCGACTGTAGCTTGGTACTCCGGCTTGAGCTGAAATAACCCTTCCTCGGCCGGGTCCATTTTCATCTGCAACTCTGCCAGCCAGCCAGGGTGGGCGATGTCGCCCGTGGCCACTACCTGTACGCCTTTAAGCTGTGCCCATTTCCACAAGTGCTCAAGGGTCAGGTTCTTGCTTGTGGCGCGCGAATAGTGGGAGTGCAGATGAATATCGGCGACCAGTTTCATGCTGTCTGCCAGCTATCCCAATAGGTCCTGTCACGCATCGGCTTCCGTTTAGCTGGGCGGAAGTCGTCTCCCTTGAAGTAGGCGACCGGCAGCAGCGCGGCCTGTGAAATTCCGTCGGGGATGCCCAGCATCTCAGCGATCTCCCCCTCGCTCTGCAGGTGCAAGGTGGTCCAGGCAGAGCCTAGTCCTCTGGCGCGCAGCACCAGCATCAACGACCATGCCGCCGGTAGAATCGAGCCATATACCCCAGCCTGCGAAGCCGGCGCAGCATCTTCCGGGCGGCCTTCGATGCAAGGAATCACCAGCACAGGTACATCCTGCATGTTGTCGGCCAGATACTGGGCGGAGCTGATCACGCGCAGCATCTGTTTCTCCTCCGCAGTCAAGTTCGGCCCTTCACCCACATTGCGGGTGGCATTGTATCCGTACCATGCCTTCCGGTACCGCTCGGCGATGAAGCGTTTCTTCTCCGCATCGGTTACCACCACGAAGTGCCAGCCCTGACGATTGCTTCCGCTGGGGGCCTGGGCCGCAATCTCCAGACACTGTTCGATTACTTGACGCTCTACGGGGCGATCTAAGTCCAGCCGTCTGCGTACGGATCGCGTGGTTGTCAGCAGGTGGTCGACTACCTCCAGATTCTCCGGAGTTGCGAGATTCATTTGGCCTCCTCGCGCCGCAGTGTGAGCGCGGCGCAGAACGTCTTGTGTTCAGGTGATGCTATCCCGTGCTGCAGCGATTCCAGGACGCTGTGAAGATCGCCGGACAGGAGCGCGTCTGGTAGCAACCACAGGCCGGGAAAACGTCTGCTCTTCAGCACGCCGTCGTCGTCAGCCTGTTGCTCCTCATAGACGCCGTCACGCAGAACATACCAGATAACTCGTTGCTCATATGCAAGATACACAATGTACTCCGCTACGCCATTTCGGGCGTAGACCCTCTTTTTCTGGTTCAGATCATAACTGGCACTGCTGGCGGACACTTCCAGAATCAGTTCCGGCGTGCCCTCCAAATAGCCCTCGTCACCCACCCTTGTTGTTCCACCGCACTCTGGCGGCAAAAACAGCAGGGCATCCGGCTGAGGTTCGTTCTCAAAGTCAAGGCGTAGCGTTGCGGTGTCACTGCCTTCAACGCCGGGCGTTGCCGCGCTATAGGTACCGAGCCAGCTAATTGAGTGGAAATGTGGTTTTCCATGTTCACGATGACGTGCCGGGGATGGCACATAGACGACTCCTTCAATGAGTTCCGCCTTCTTTATCTCAGGATGGGCCGCATAGATGCGTTCGAACTCGGCGCGCGTAAGGCGGTCGCCGTTGTTCAATGGCGGAACAGGCGTCTCATTCTCTGTCGCAAGAGACCTCTTCGAGCGCTCGACTGTCGATACAGCCATTGCAGTCCTCCTCGCCCTTCTTTGCAGTGTGTAGCGTCAACGGAATTATACCTGATCAAAGTGGCCGGTTTCAATCGGCCCACTGCCGATCCATGATCGAGTACCCACCATCCACAACCAGGGTCGTGCCCGTGACGAACTGGCCCGCGTCAGAAGCCAGGAAGATGGCTGCCCCGGCCAGGTCATCGGCCGTCCCCAGCCGCCGCGCCGGCGTCTTGTGCCGGATCTCCTCACCCAGAGGGCCGTCAAGCAGTTCCCGGTTCATGTCGGTCTTGTGCCAGCCGGGCAACAGTGCATTCACCTGGATATTGTGAACAGCCAGCTCGACCGCCAGCCCGCGCGTCAAACCCAGGATGCCGGTCTTGGCCGCCGCATAGTTGGTGACATTGGGCGGCCCAAGCAGCGAGTACATAGACCCAATGTTGATGATTTTGCCCCCGTTTCCAGCGCTGACCATCGCCTTGGCCGCTGCCTTGGCGCAGTAGAAGCCGCCGTTAAGATGCGTGTCGATGACCGAATGCCAGTCCTCCGTATCCATGTCCAGTATGTTAGTGCGGCGGGCGATTCCGGCATTGTTGACCAGGATGTCGAGTCTTCCGTGTTTCTCGACGATTGTCGCCACCGCCTGATTAACCGCCTCTTCGTCCCGCACATCCAGAGAGATTACTTCGTGGCCGTTACCCAATTCCTCTGCAACTGCCGAGTTCTTCTGCGGGTTGCGCCCGCTGGCAACGACTGTGGCGCCCATTGCCTTGTATCCCAATGCAATCGAACGCCCAATACCTCCGTTCGCGCCGGTAACCAGTGAGACTTTGCCGTGTAAAGCAAATGAGTCTTGCATTCGAATCCTCCATGGCTTAAGTTGAAATGCGAACCGCTGCTCTGCGTTTCGACAACGAAACCCTTTGGGGCCCTGCTAACTGCGGCACTTCGCCTTGACAGCTTGTAAACAGCCTGCCTATCAATTGTCGGGGAACAGTATGCGATGTGCAAGATGGGGACCGGCTCTGGAATCTGGCCCGAGGATGCGCTCCTCAGATTTCCCAGCAATGAAGGGAATTCTTCGGCGGGGATCTGAGAATGTTTCTGTGGACGCTTCCCGCCTTCCCTCTGCTTTCGAACAATGACAGATGGCCAGTCGACGCATCGACAGTCCTGCTGGGCCCAGTCTGGCCGCTCCTTTGGCGGGGCTATGTACCGTCCTGCTGGATTATTCCTACCATCATGAAACCTTGCCCAACCACTCCTCACAAATAGGGCGGGCCGGGACATGATTTTCTTAGTCTGAATTCCACTGCGACGGAATTGACATCTGTTTTTCCTTGTGGTAATCTCTCCCTCAATGTCTTGAAGAAACCCTAGCCGCCCTTCCAATAGGACGATTCGACAGAGTGACTACCGAACGAAGCGAAGCACCAGTGACAATCGCCGATCTGATTCGAAGCGAAGACGATTCTCTTCTGCCCATAAACCTGTTGGACGGCCCGTCGGCCGCGGAGATCCTGTTGTCCAGCAACCTGCGCCATGAGTGGCGCGGGTTTTCTTTTGGCAACTTTTGGTTTGGTTATTATTTTGGCGTGAACCAACCGTCTCCGCTGGTTGAGGAGCGTTGGGCTGTGTAAGGGCAGTCAACGTAAAGACACTCAAAGCGTGGAGACGAACTCCACGCTTTTTTTGTTGGCTTGAAGGCATATTTTGCCCGCAGCACGTGCGCATACTTGCCACGCGCAACGAGGACCTAAAACAGCCAGAGTCGCCAGTTGCCGTATCTTCCAACGTGTGCAGGAGGCAGCGAAAAAATGGAGAAAGCCGTGATCTGTCGAGGTGTGCGGGGCGCAACAACTATTGAAGAGGACACGCCCGAATCTATTTTGCGGGCAACCAGAGAACTGTTGGCATTCATGATTCGTCTTAACGATATCCAGCCTGACGACGTGGCCAGCGCAATCTTTACGACGACTTTCGATGTGGTCAGTGAATTCCCGGCGCTGGCCGCCCGACAATTGGGTTGGATGGATGTGCCGATGCTCTGCGGCCATGAAATGCGTGTTGCCGACACTGTTCCACGTTGTATTCGCATTCTGATCAACTGGAATACCGATACGCCGCAAAAGGAAATCCAGCATGTCTATCTTAAAGAGGCCAAGGCCCTGCGCCCTGACAAGAGGTTGGCATCCGAAATTGACTTGGACGAACTGAATCAGTGGATCGATGAGCAGTTGAAGAACTGGTCTTGACGGCGCACAGTTGGAAACTTGGAACAGGAAGACGCTCAATTTTGACGTCAGGCAACCATGGAGCAATCCGATGACAGTAGTAGCTTTTCAGGGAGAGCACGGCGCATACTCCGAAGAGGCTATCCGCCAACAGTTCGGTGCGGAAGTCGATACTCTGCCCATCAGGACATTTGAGGATATATTTGCTTCGTTGGATGATGACCGCTCTACTGTGGGCGTAGTGCCTGTGGAAAACTCGCTCGCCGGCAGCATCAATAAGGCCTATGATCTCCTACTGGATCATGATTTTCGCGTGCAGGGAGAAATCCTGTTGCGCGTGCGGCACAATCTACTGACTCTGCCGGGCAATGGCGACAACATTGAGCAAGTGCGCAGCCATCCACAGGCCCTGGCACAGTGCGAAAGCTTTCTCAACCGCCACGGCTACACAGCCATACCCTGGTATGACACGGCCGGCAGCGCCAAGGAACTTGCAGAGCATCCGGAGCCAAAGGTGGGCGTGATAGCAAGTGCGCTGGCAGCCGAAATCTATGACTTGGAGATTGTCCAACAGGGCATCGAAGACCTGCACTTCAACTTCACGCGCTTCTTTGTCATCGGCAAAGGCGATGCCCAGCAGTCGCCGAACTCTAAGACCTCCCTCGTCTTTGCCACGCCGCACAGCCCGGGTGCACTTTACGCCTGTCTTGGCGAATTCGCTGAACGCAACATCAATCTTGTCAAACTGGAGAGCCGCCCGCGCCGCAACCGACCCTGGCAATACGTCTTCTATCTGGACTTCGAGGGTCACTGGCAGGAATCTGACTGCAGTGCTGCCGTCCTGGGACTGCTCAACAGGGCAGCTTTTGTCAAAATGCTGGGCAGTTACCCCGCTGCCGTGCAACCTGCCCCTGAAGAATATGCGCAAGAGGCCATGTTGCAGGTATAGAGCACCGAGGACATCAAACTCTGGCAAAGGGCAGCGACTGCGCTCTCTTGACCTAGAATGTCTCATCCTTCGAATTCGAAATCATCATATAGGAGAGATAAATGGTAGTCGTAATGAAAGCTCAAGCTTCTGAAACCGAGATAGATAACGTCATCAAACGTGCTGAATCGATGGGCGCCCAAACTCAGCCAATCTGTGGCGATAGTCATACCGTCATCGCCCTTCTCGGCGACTTGACCCAAGTGCAAAGGGCGACCTTTGATGCGATGTCGGGCGTGCAAAAGACGGTGCGCATCCAGGACCCGTACAAGCTTGCAAGCAGAGCCACGCACCCCGAAGGTACTGTCATTGATGTGAACGGCGTCCGTTTCGGGGGCGAGCAGGTTGTTGTTATGGCCGGGCCGTGCAGTGTCGAGAGCAGGGAGCAGATAATCCAGACCGCCATCGCTGTCAGAGAGGCCGGCGCCAGCCTACTGCGAGGCGGTGCTTTCAAGCCTCGTACCAGCCCGTACAGCTTCCAGGGACTTGGCGAAAAGGGGCTGAAGTACCTGGCTGAGGCCAGAGAGGTCACAGGCCTGCCGGTCATCTCCGAAGTGATGACTGTCGAAACCATCGACCTGGTGGCCGAGTACGTGGATATCCTCCAGATAGGCGCCCGCAATATGCAGAATTACGCATTGCTTCAGGCAGTCGGCAAAACTAGGAAACCGGTCATGCTCAAGCGCGGCCTCAGCGGTGAAATTCAGGAACTGCTGATGTGCGCCGAGTACATTTTGAGCAACGGAAACATGCAGGTGATGCTGTGCGAACGCGGCATCCGTACCTACGAAACAGCAACCCGTAATACATTTGATCTCAACGCGATTCCTGTCCTCAAGCGAGCCTCACATCTTCCCGTAGTCGCCGACCCGGCCCACGGCACGGGCGACTGGGAACTCGTGTCGCCGATGTCTCTGGCTGCGGTCGCGGCCGGAGCAGATGCTCTTATTCTGGAGGTCCACCCTGACCCGGAGTCAGCATTGAGTGACGGGGACCAGAGTCTTAAGCCGCATCGGTTTGCCGATCTGATGTGCTCACTACGCAAAGTCGCAGAGGCTGTAGGCCGCTCGATCGCCTCGCCAGCGGCAGCAGTTGACCAGGCTGAAACCTTGGACAATGAACTGCCAAAAACATTTGAAATGGAAACGGGTGCCGTGTCGGCTTGAACAGCCACGAACATTCTATCGAGAACAATAGGCCCAATCTAACGCAGAACCCAGTCTACATCGCTATTTGAGCCGCGCAACCAAACCAGGAAAGGATCTGTCAATGATTGTTGTAATGAGGCAAGGCGCCTCGCAGGATCAAGTAGAGGAAGTCGTCAAGCGCGTTGAAGAGCTCGGATACAAAGTGCATCTGAGCCGCGGAGAAGCCCGTACCATTGTGGGCATCATCGGCGCCGACGACTATCTCATCCAACAGGACACATTCGAAGTACTTGAAGGAGTGGAAAAAACAGTCCGCATTATGCAGCCCTACAAGTACGCCAGCCGCGACTTCGTCCAATCGTCGACTACTATCTCCGTCAATGGCACAGACATCGGCGGTGAGCAAGTCGTGGTTATGGCTGGCCCTTGCAGTGTGGAAAGCCGCGAGCAGATCCTGGAGACGGCGCACGCTGTCAAGGAGGCCGGCGGCTCAGTTCTTCGCGGCGGCGCGTTCAAACCGCGCAGTAGCCCATACAGCTTCCAGGGCCTGGGTGAAGAGGGCCTGAAATACCTGGCTGAGGCCAGAGAGCAGACCGGTCTCCCAATCATCACCGAAGTGATGAGTTCCGAGGATATCGAACTGGTTGGAGACTACACTGACATCTTTCAGATTGGCGCTCGTAACAATCAGAACTACCCTCTCCTGAAAGCCGTGGGCAAGACGACCAAGCCGGTCTTCCTGAAACGAGGCATCAGCGGCACGATCCAAGAGTTGCTGATGGGGGCCGAGTACATTCTGAGCAACGGAAACATGCAGGTGATGGTCTGTGAGCGCGGGATCCGAACTTATGAGACAGCCACTCGCAACACTTTTGACATCAATGCCATCCCCGTCTTGAAGCAGTTGACTCACCTGCCAGTGGTGGCCGACCCGGCACACGGAACGGGCCAGTGGGAATACGTGGCCCCTATTGCGAAGGCCGCAGTTGCCGCAGGGGCAGATGCACTGATGATCGAAGTACATCCGGACCCGTCAAAGGCTTGGAGCGACGGCGCCCAAAGTCTGACTTTTGAGCACTTCGGCTCATTGATGCAGGATCTGAAATCTATTGCCAGTGCCGTTGGGCGTCACCTCTGATTCCCTGAACACAATTACGAGGCAGCATTCATCTTACCGCCTTGACTGGCTAAACTGAGGCAGGAACAAGGCAACGGCATTCTATACATGAAATCTCTTTCCGAGTGCAGTGTTGCAGTCATCGGGCTGGGCCTGATGGGTGCAAGCCTGTGCATAGACCTGAAACAACGAAACCTTTGCCGTGAAGTGCGGGGCGTTACCCGCAACTTCGGCACGATCCTGCGCGCCTTTCATGAAAATTCAGTCGACTTGGCGACAACCGATCTCAGTTCTGGAGTCGCCGGAGCCGACATTGTCGTTTTGTCCACACCTGTACGCGCGGTCGTCCAGATGCTGGAGACCCTCGGCCCAATCCTGTGGCCTGGGACCGTAGTAATGGATATGGGAAGCACCAAAGCCGAAATTTGCGCGGCTATGGACAGGCTGCCTCCCCGTGTTCAGCCGATTGGCGGCCATCCTATGACCGGGAAGGAGACTGCCGGCTACGCTTCCGCAGAAAGTGGTCTCTACGAGGGGGCTCCGTGGGTGCTGACGCCCCTACCGCGCACCTCGCAGGATACAGTCGAGCTGGCATCCGAACTGGCGGAGGCAATCGGGGCCTTCCCTACCACCATGCAGCCAGCCCGCCACGACCAGCTTGTTGCTGCCATCAGCCATCTGCCCTTTCTACTGGCGAGCGCCCTGGTGCATACCGTCAACGACTGCGGGGACGAAGACCCTGCTGTCTGGGACCTGGCAGCAGGCGGCTTTCGCGACACCAGCCGGGTGGCAGCTAGCGATACACAGATGTTCCTGGACATTCTGGTGACCAATCGCGAGGCTGTTCTGGCACAGATGGACACGTTAAGCGACCATTTTCAGGAACTGCGAAGACTGCTCGCAGAGAACGATGAAGACACCCTACGGCGCAAGCTCTCCTGTTCTCAGGCTACGCGTTCAGCATGGCAGCAAAAGAAAGGTGCGTTCGCCACTCAAGCGCAGGGCTGAAAGAGCCTCTACCAATCGTCGCGGAGAGGCTACACAGTTTAAGGCACGTAACAGAGCGGAACACAGAAATCCATTTTGAATACACATAGGCCAGTCCGTCCCAATTCAACCGAAACCTCCAATGGCAGACATACTCAAAATCAGCAGTGAAGGTCCCCTCGTCGGCCGGTGCGGGGTCCCTGGGGATAAGTCCATCAGCCATCGGGCGGTGATCTTCGGTTCTATTGCCGAAGGCTCCTCTCACATTCGTAACTTTCTCGACGGCCATGATTGTCGGGCCACGATGAACATCATGCGGGCAATGGGCGTGCGCATAGACGAAATCAGCAGCACGCGTCTTGAGGTCCATGGCGTCGGGCTCGAAGGCTTGAAGGAGCCGAACGACGTGCTCGACTGCGACAACAGCGGTACGACGATGCGACTGCTCTCAGGGCTGCTGGCTGGACAGGGGTTCGTTAGCGTACTCAGCGGGACGGCCCAGATTCGCGGGCGTCCTATGGCGCGGATTGTTGACCCTTTGCGCACGATGGGCGCCCAGATTTTTGGACGCCAAGATGGCCGGTACGCGCCCCTTACTATCACTCCCTCCCGACTCTCTGCTATCGAATACGAGATGCCGGTCGCAAGCGCCCAGGTCAAGAGCTGTCTCCTGTTGGCAGGCCTCTACGCCCACGGACTGACGGTCGTTCACCAGCCCGGACCTGCACGCGACCATACGGAACGCATGTTGAAATCGATGGGCGCCCCGGTCACGGCACTGGGCAACACGACCCATAGCGAGCGCCCCCACGCCCCGCTCAATCCTCTCAACATCCTGGTTCCCGGCGATATTTCCTCGGCTGCCTTCCTGTTGGTTGGGGCGTCTGCGTTGCCGGACAGTAATCTGACGATCGTAGATGTGGGTGTCAATGCGACCCGGACAGGGATTGTTGATGCACTCTCAGAGATGGGGGCTAGGATTCGGCGCAGAGAACGGCCTCTTCAGGGTGGTGAGCCCGTTGCAGACCTGATCGTCAGCGGCGGCGGGCTGCGGGGCTTGGAATTCGGCGGCTCGCAAATCGTCACCATGATCGACGAGTTGCCGGTTCTGGCCGTTGCGGCCACACAGGCCGAAGGGCGCACCATTGTGCGGGATGCCCAGGAACTGCGCGTAAAGGAGACCGATCGAATCGCCACGACCGTCTCAGAACTCAAGAAGATGGGGGCAAGGATTCAGGAGACTGCCGACGGTTTCATCGTGGACGGGCCGACACCGCTTAAGGGCGCCACCGTAGACAGCCACGGCGATCACAGGCTGGCGATGGCACTGGCCGTGGCCGCCGTGATTGCCGAGGGAGAGTCCGCAATTCGTAACGCGCACGTTACCGCCGACAGTTTTCCCGGTTTCGAATCTACCTTGCGCGCGCTCAACGTAAACGTGCAAGAGCAGGAGTGGGCAAGCGTCGATGAATGAACACGTGCAGAATGAACCGGTCTCCGTCTCTTCGAATGAGGCTGAATCAGAAATGTTTCCAACCGATATAAATGCCGCAACAACGCTTGTTGGGCTCTTCGGCTGGCCGGTCACTCACTCCATCAGTCCGCAAATGCACAACGCAGCCTTTGTGGCACGCCAGATGAACTGGCGCTACCTGGCCTTCGCAGTGCCGCCGGAACGGGTACACGAGGCTGTCGCTGCCTTGCCCGCACTGGGTCTCAGAGGGGTTAACGTGACCGTACCACACAAGCAGGCGGTCATGCCCCACCTGCAACACTGGACGCCCGCGGCAGAAGCCATTGGCGCCGTCAACACAATTGTCGTTGAAAAAGATGGTCAACTTACCGGAGACAATACCGACGGCGCCGGTTTCATTGCCGATTTACAAGCTCACAATGTTGAACCGGAAGGCAAGAGGGCCTTGGTGATAGGTGCGGGCGGCTCCTCGAGGGCAGTCGTTTACGGACTGGCAGAGGCCGGAGTGGATAGTGTGAAAATCCTCAACCGCACCGTGGCCAAGGCAGTCGATCTGGCAGCGACAATGCAATCTTACTTCCCGGAGATCAGCATAGACGGCGCCGCTTTCCCTGATGATGTGACGGGCAACGCCCAAGACGCGGACCTGATCGTTAATTGTACCTCGCTAGGTATGGAGCCGCACGTCGAAGGGCTGCCTTGGGAGGAAAATGTTGAATTCCGCGAAGATCAGATCGTCTACGACCTGGTCTACAATCCCGCTATGACACGACTGCTGCAGCTTGCCTCTACCGATGGGGCTACAGCCATCGGCGGCCTGGGAATGCTCGTATACCAAGGCGCGATTGCCTGGGAAAAGTGGACCGGCGAAACCGCGCCAGTGGCTGTCATGCAGCAGGCTACGAATATCATATTCGAGCGCAGTTGACGGACTGATGGGCAACCGTCGCCACACCGAATGCGAGGAACTGATGACTCTTTCGACAACATCGACACCTGTTAACTACGGCGCCGTACCGGATGAGACGGGGCGTTTCGGTCCGTACGGCGGTAAGTACGTGCCGGAGACGCTCATGCCGGCCCTGGAAGAACTGGAAGAAGCATACCTGAACGCCCGCATTGACCAGGAGTTTATGGCAGAGCTGGCCCATCTGCAGCACACGTATGTTGGACGTCCGACCCCTCTGACCTATGCCCGCCGCCTGAGCGAGGAGCTGGGCGGCGCTCAGATCTATCTGAAGCGGGAAGACCTCGCTCACTCCGGTGCCCACAAGATCAACAATGCCTTGGGTCAGGCCCTGTTAATGAAACGCAAGATGGGCAAGACCCGCATCGTGGCCGAAACCGGCGCAGGCCAGCACGGCGTCGCCACCGCCACCGCTGCTGCCCTGTTGGGAATCGAATGCATAGTCTACATGGGCACAGTGGATATGGAACGCCAGAAGCCCAATGTCTTTCGCATGCAGCTCCTTGGCACCGAGGTGCGAGCGGTCGACAGCGGTTCACAAACGCTCAAAGATGCCATAAATGAGGCTATTCGTGACTGGGTTACAAATGTAGAAACCACCCATTACCTGCTGGGCAGCGCACTCGGCCCCCATCCCTACCCTGCCATGGTTCGGGATTTCCAGTCGGTCATCGGCATAGAGGCCCACAGTCAGATGCAAGATCCTGCTGAAGGCGGCCCAGGCCGGCTGCCCGACGCAATCGTGGCCTGCGTCGGAGGGGGTAGTAATGCCATCGGCATTTTCCATCCATTTCTCGAAGAGGAGAGCGTTCGACTCATCGGCGTCGAGGCAGGCGGACACGGTATTGAAGACGGTGCCCACGCCGCTCGTTTCGCAGACCCTGAGCGGGGCCGGCTCGGCGTCCTACAGGGTACCAAGAGCTTCGTGCTTCAAGACAGTGATGGGCAAATCGCCCTGACACATTCGATTTCCGCTGGCTTGGATTACGCCAGTGTGGGTCCGGAACACGCCTGGCTTCGAGACGTTGGACGCTCCGAATACACCTACTGCACGGATACACAGACTCTCAAGGGGTTCAGTGCACTGTGCGAACTGGAAGGAATCATCCCTGCATTGGAAAGTGCACATGCAATCGGCTATGTGTTGGAATTGGCTCCGCAGATGGCGAAAGACCAGGTTATCTTGGTCAATCTCAGTGGACGCGGCGACAAGGATCTGGGTACGGTCATGCAGACAATCGGAGGAGACAGATAGATGGGCGAGCTTCGGGCGAGAGGTGAAAGATGAGGGGAGTCGAACGGATCGAGCAGGTCTTTCGCGAACTGAAAACGACTGGCGCCGCTGCATTTATGCCTTACCACGCCATGGGCTATCCCACCCGGCAGAAATCTCTGGAGATAGTGGCTGCCTTGGCGGGAGCCGGCGCGGACATCATCGAATTCGGCATACCCCATAGCGACCCACTGGCCGACGGACCGATGATTCAGACTGCCACTTATTCCGCGCTCGTTGGCGGCACAACCGTGGCTGACTGCCTCCAGATGGCGCGCGAACTTCGTGACCAGGGCGTTAACACGCCATTCTGTGCCATGAGCTATTACAATCCAATTCTAGCTTTCGGCGAGGAACGCTTTGCGAATGCCGCGGCCAGTTCAGGTATCGATGGACTCATCGTACCCGATCTGCCGCCGGGAGAGTCAGAACTCCTGGAGCCTGCCTGCCGTGCGGCCGGTTTGGCCACCGTCTACATGCTGGCCCCGACCAGCACCGAAGATCGCATCAAGTCGGTAGCCCGGCATGCTACTGGATTCATCTATCTTGTTAGCGTAACCGGAATCACCGGCGCTCGCGATGAGCTGCCGCCAGGCCTGCCTGCCTTCGTTGAACGTGTTCGCCGCCACACCGATCTGCCCTTGGCGGTCGGCTTCGGAATCAGTACCGGACCGCAGGCCGAAAGTGTGTCCGAAATCGTCGAAGGCGTTATTGTCGGTTCGGCGTTGGTGAAAGCCGCCGGCTCGGACGCGGGCGCCGACGCCGTGCGTACTCTGGCGAAGGAGCTGGCGGCCGGCAGCCATAAGAAGATGGATGAGTAAGAGGAGGAAAAACCGGTTCCGCCCGTCGCCTAATTCATTCGGTTCTGCATTACTGGTCGCAGCTTAAGCGCAAGTTGGATTGAAAATCGCGCGTCGGCATCATTCAGGTCCATTCGGGTGATGCCGGCTATGCGCTGCAAGCGGTAGGTTAACGTGTTGCGATGAATATGCAGTGAGGCTGCGGTCTGGCTGAGATTGCCATGGCAGGCAAAAAAGGCCTCCAGCGTCTCAACCAACTCGGCGTTGTGTTCTTCATCATGGGAGATCAGCGGCTCCACAGTTTTGCGGAAGAATCGGTTCGCCTCCCCGCTTCCACCAAGCCCAGTCAGCAGTTGATATAGCCCCAGGTCTCCGAAGTAGGTTACCGGCGAGGCCTGCCAGGA
>VYDA01000294.1 GCA_009843665.1 Caldilineaceae bacterium SB0675_bin_29
CCCCGCACAAGGGAGGGCCGAATAGGCCCGACCGCCCAGAAATGCAGTGGTCAGTTGTCAGTGGATAGTAGTCAGTGACAGCACTGCCCATGGACCAGAGTTGATCGTGGATTGTCCCTGGTTTATCTGCAGCTAGAGGTATATGAGAGTTCGCCCACATTTTGGGAGGCGCACCGTTCGAAACTTTATTTTCCTAGATGCGTAGTAGACTATAAGCGTCCAAAGGGACTTACGAATGATTGAACAGGAACAAGACTGGCTAGACCGGGCCAGGGCGGGTGAGCAGGAAGCATTTGGCCGGCTTGTAGAGACCTATCAGCGACCGGTCTTTGCGTTGACATATCGCATGCTCGGCGACTTATCCGAAGCGGAAGACGCCGCCCAGGAAACTTTCCTGCGTGCCTATTCACGGCTGGACCAGTATGATCCCGGCCGCAAGTTCAGCACCTGGCTCTTTTCGATCGCCAATTATCATTGCATTGACAGGTTGAGAAAACGACGCGTGCAGTTCGTCGGTTTGGATGAATCGCCAGTCATGTACAGCCTGGAAAGCGACTCTCCCCGACCGGAGGCGGCTGCACTGGAAGTTGAACAGGCCGAGGAGATGCAGGCCCTTGTCAATCAGCTGGAACCGGAGTACCGCACGCCGCTGGTATTGCGCTATTGGAATGACTGCAGCTATCAGGAAATCGCCGACGTGATGGACATATCTGTGGCGGCTGTCAAGAGCCGGCTCTTCCGCGCTCGGAAGAAGCTGGCGGAGCTGTACGAGACCGCTCAGCAGCCACATCGAGTGGAAGGACTCAGGGCGTCGGCAGGCCTACCGGGCCATGCAGACGAGGAGCGAAACGAGGAATTGAACCGCCCGCCCGCCCGGTTCGAAGCGACAGACCAGGCAGCGGAGGCGGAAGAAAGATGGAAGGCGCTGAACTTACCTCTACACAGGGCCCTTACCAGCGGGGCCGGCCTTTAGGAGTTCAGGAGGCTAAGATGGCGGAAAGGCTTTACAGAGCAGGCAGGTCTCCCGGCAGGGCCGTGGACCACAGCGAGTACTTGACGTTGATTTCGCTGGCATTGGACGGCATGCTGGACTCGGACGAGCAGAAGCGGCTTGACGGGCATCTGGAACAGTGCCGCGGTTGCCGCGGGCAGTGGATCCTGTGGCAAGCCATAGATGAAAGGCTGCGTGCGGCTCCTGTGCCTATGCCGGCGCCCGGCTTTTCCCGTTCGGTGGCGCAGCGCTTGGCGCGGCAAGAACGCCTGCGTAATCTGCGTATAGGTGTGATGCTGACCGTATTTACCCTGCTTGTCTGGTCGCTGGGCCTTGTCGGTGTTTGTGTGATGGCCGGCGGGATTGTTTATGCCAACCTGGGCCGCCTGGAAGAGACGGGCCAGTTCCTGAATGAGGTATGGGCTGTGGCAGGCGTGGTTGGGCAGTCGCTATGGGAGGTCATTGTCGAAATCACTGCGACTTCTACGGCTTTAGGCGTCGCATCCACCTATCTTTTCGTAGTCGTCGCGGCGCTGGCGGTCTGGTGCATTGTCATTCAGCGTACGACCCAACCGCTCCGCACCCGGGCATTGGAGGAGTGAAGGAAGTGTGCAGTGTGAGGCGTTTTCGGACTCGGCGCTGCAGCACCCCTGGCACGTTGTCGGGCTTCGGCAGCCTGTACCGTTTGAGCAGGTGCGGACAGGTCGGCGAAGAGGGAAGAATAGGCGCGGCTCGGTCTCTTGCGAGTAAGGGGATTGCCGAATGAAGTCGTTACGTCGAGGTGGATGCTGGACAGCGTTCATACTCATCGTCGCGTTTGGGATATTCATATTTCTGTTCTCACAGCCCAGGCAGGTACGAAGCGAAATCAGAGTCAAGCCCGTCCAGGGCAATGTTGCCATGTTCGGCGGCGATGTACGGATCAGTGAAGACGAGCAGATCGCGGGCAACTTGCTGCTTGTAGGTGACGACCTAACATTGGAAGGGCGAATTGGCGGCAATCTTGTGGTTGTCGGCGGTGACGTTGAATTGACAGGGCACGCCCAGGTCGGCGGAAATATCAGCGTGGTCGGCGGAGATGCAGAGATCGAAGGATTCTCTGTGATTGGCGGCAACGTGGCTATAGTGGGAGGTGACGTTGAACTGGCCGGACATTCACGCGTCGGGGGCAATGTCAGAGTTGTCGGCGGTCGGATAGAGCAAGGGCCGGAAGCACGTGTGGCCGGCGGCACCAGTTGGCGCGTTTACGCAAATGGCGCGGCGCATACCAACCTCCAATCAGCGGCGCCGGCACCTCTGGCCCTTATAGACCCACCCAAGCCTCCTGATCCACCGAGCCGGCTGGCCGCTGATTCAGGAGGTGCAAGAGAGCAGGCTCGGGGCAGGTCCGAACGGCATCAGAGAGCAGTGGAGGAGGCGGAAGAGGCCGCGGAGGAGTTAGCAGAAGCGGCGGAGGAGTTGGCAGGAAAGGCGGAGGATGCCGCGGAAGAGCTGGCGGAGGCGGCAGAGGATGCGGCAGAGGCCGCGATCGAGCGGGCGGAGCTGCAACGGGAGGCTGCACTTGAGGCAGCAGCTGCAGCGCGTGCTCATGCTGCGGCCACCCGGACGCCCTGGTTCCTTGTATTTCTCGGGAAGCTACTCCAGGCTTTTTTGTGGACGTTGCTGATCACCGGTCTTGTTCTTCTGTTTGCCTGGTTGCTTCCGAAGCAGGTCAGAGCGATTTCAGAGACGGCGGAACAGGAGACCGCACTCAGTTTCGCCACGGGAGCGATTGGGATCCTGGGGTCTGCAGTTCTGGCCGCGATTCTGACTATCACTATCTGCTTTGCTCTGCTGGCGCTGCCGCTTCTGGCATTGGTGGCGCTAGTTCTGGTTTGCGGCTGGACTGTGACCTGCTACTGGTTGGGACGCCGCCTTGATGAGCTCATTGCCGGTCCGGGAGACCTCAGTTGGAGTCCGTTGGTTTCGGTTGGGCTCAGTTCTCTTGTCATCACCGGCGTCACAGCATTTGCCTGGGTAATCTTTCCCTGCCTCGGCTTCATCATAGCGCTGCTGATCGGCTCTACCGGTACAGGGGCGGTGGTCGTGCATGTGGCGCGCCGTTCGGGACGTCTTCCAGGCGGGGTATTGGGAGACAGACTGGGTGGGCCCGCCCCGAGCGGTGAGGCGGCTTCGCCGGAAGGCGGAGATGAAGGTGACGCGAGGGCAGACATCTCAGAAGCCGATTTGCCAGATATGACTGAATCGCCGGCCGGGGCCGTTGAGGCGCCTTCAGGGGAGGTCCCTGAGCGCAGCGAAGAGGAAAGTGCACCTGGGACCGACAAGCAGGAGTATACGGATTCATTAGCCGGAGCTTCTGCGGCGGAGGACGAAGCGAACGATTTTACCCGGATTGCAGGCATCGGTCCCACTTATGCCGCGAGGCTGCGGGAGGCGGGGGTTGAAACTTTTTCGCAGCTGGCCGCGCTGGACGTAGAAGAGATCGCAGCGGTCATCGGCTGCCCTGCATTGCGTGTGGAGCGAGAGCGTTTGAGGGAGCAAGCGAGGGAACTGGCCGGTCAAGAGTAGCGTTTGAGTTCAGGCGCGACTCAGTTTGCGATAGGTAATGCGATGGGGACGGGTAGCCTCTGCACCCAGGCGGCGGCGCCTGTCCTCTTCGTATTCGCTGAAGTTTCCTGGAAACCAGAGTACATTGCTGTCGCCTTCAAAGGCAAGAATATGTGTGGCGACGCGATCCAGAAACCAGCGATCGTGGGAGATGACCAGCGCGGTGCCGGCGAAGGTTTCCAGCGCGTCTTCCAGAGCCCGCAGCGTATTGACGTCGAGGTCGTTACTGGGCTCGTCCAGCAGAATCACGTTGGCGCCGCTTTTCAGCAGTTTGGCAAGGTGGACACGGTTGCGTTCGCCTCCGGAAAGTGAACCGACCATTTTCTGCTGGTCCTGTCCGCTGAATGTGAACCGGGCTACGTAGGCGCGGCTGTTCACCTGGCGGTTGCCCAGTTGCAGCTGCTCATTTCCGCCGCTGATCTCTTCCCAGACGTTCTTGTCGGAATCGAGACTGTCGCGGCTCTGGTCTACGTAAGCAAGAGAGACTGTGCCGCCCTGCTGCACGCTGCCGCTGTCTGGCGATTCTGCGCCTGTCAAGAGGCGAAACAGGGTCGTTTTGCCGGCACCGTTGGCACCGATAATGCCGACGATGGCACCCGGCGGGACATCGAGGGTGAGATCCTCAAAGAGCAGGTTATCGCCGAAACCCTTGGTCAAAGATTCTGTTTTGATCACTACATCCCCCAAGCGAGGGCCGGGCGGGATGTAAATCTCCCTATCTTCACGCGCTTTCTCAAACTCCTGGCTGAGCAGATCGTTGTAGGCGTTGACGCGGGATTTCCGTTTAGTCTGCTGGGCTTTGGGTGACATATTCAGCCACTCCAGCTCTCTTTGCAGCGTTTTCTGACGTGCGCCCTCCTGCTTTTGCTCCTGGGCAAGGCGCTGCTGCTTCTGCTGCAGCCAGCCGGAGTAGTTGCCACGCCACGGAATGCCGTGTCCGCGATCCAGTTCAAGAATCCAACCCGCTACGTTGTCGAGAAAGTAGCGATCGTGGGTAACTGCGATGACCGTGCCTGCGTACTCCTGCAGGTGACGCTCCAGCCAGGCAACGGACAGGGCGTCGAGATGATTGGTGGGCTCGTCCAGGAGGAGGATGTCGGGCTGCTTCAGCAGCAACCTTGTCAGGGCGACGCGACGCAGTTCACCTCCTGAAAGAATGGCCACGGGGGTATCGCCCGGAGGACAGCGTAGCGCATCCATCGCCAGTTCCAGGCGGCTGTCGAGGTCCCAGGCGTCCAGTGCGTCCAGCCGATCCTGCACGGCGCCCTGCCTTTCGATGAGTTCGTCCATTTCTTCAGGAGAGAGATCTTCGTTGAAGCGGGTGTTGATGGCGTCAAACTCGGCAAGCGCGTCAACTGCTTCCTGCGCGCCCTCTTCTACGATCTGGCGCACTGTCTTGGAGGTGTCGAGGACCGGCTCCTGGGGCAGAAAGCCGCGAGTATAACCTTCGGCCAGAATTGTTTCGCCGTCGAAATGACTCTCTTCCCCGGCCATGATTCGCAGGAGGGTGGATTTTCCGGCACCGTTCAGGCCCAAAACACCGATCTTTGCTCCGAGGAAGAAGCCCAGACTGATATCACGAAGAACACGCTGGTTGGGCCCATAACTCTTGCCGACGCCTACCATCGAATAGATAATCTTTTCGCTCATCTCGCTCTTCTTTCCAGTTTTCTGTTTGTTCAGCGACCATCAGACGTTTATCATTGGACCTTACATGCCGACTTTGGTTCTGTCCGCTGGCAATGGGCACTACACATTCAATATAAAGCCCCAAAGTGGGAAGGCGAAACAACCATGACAGACATGACCTTTGTGCACCTGACTGACCTGCACGTATTACCCAACGACGAGGACGAACTCTATGGGCGGCGGACAACTGACAAGCTGCGCGACATCATGAAGCTAATCCGAAACATGGATGTCAGCCCCGACTTTTTCATTCTGAGCGGCGATCTGGTCAACGACGGGCAGAAGGCCGAATACAGAAGGCTGAACACTGTGCTGGACGAGTTGCGAGAGTTCGGTGCGCCACTAATACTTGGTCTGGGCAATCACGATGGCCGAGTTAACTTCCGCCAGATAGTTCTGGGAGAGGAGACCACAGACGAATCTGAGCGCTACTATCATAGCACCATGTTAGGCGGACTGCGAGTGATCATGTTGGACAGCAAGTTGCCGGACGCGGTGTATGGAGACCTTGACGAGCCACAGCTGGCGTGGCTTGCAGAGGAGCTGCAAGAGCCCGCCCCGCTGGGCAATCTGATTGCCATTCACCACCCACCCGTATTCAGCACAGTTGAGCCGTTGAGCGAACATTGCTTGAAAAACCCGGAGGGTCTAGCGAAGGCAATTGCCGGTCACCATGTTCACGCCCTATTGAGCGGTCACATTCATTACTCTCATGTTACGTCCTTTGAGGGTACCATTTCCGTCACGACGCCTGCTACCGCATACATCCTTGACCCGGGTTCACAGCGCGAGACCCGGCAGATCGACGGGTGGGGATTCACACTGGGTTCGTTTCGCGGCGGACAACTCTACGCGAATCCGATTTCTATGCACGGGAACCCAGGTCAGGTCTGATTGCCATTGTTTAATTTTATGTTGCAGGCAGAAGCGAGCGCACGAGGCTACGAAGTTTTCTTGCAGTCCAGGGCGTCATCTGTTCGCAGACCTCCCGCTCCGACAGTTCTCCACTGGAAGTGGCCTGGACAGAATCTTTTGCTTCTCCTCGACGCAGCGTACTCTGACCTAGCCACTGCCCCAGGGCGCTGGGCGACTCACGCGGTTGCTAATTTGAGGTCAAGAGCCAGTCGGGTAAGGTCTTCAGTTCCGCTTTACTCTCCTTTGGCCGCCTCTTGCAATCCCGCCACGGCGGTTGTATACTGCTGCCGACCCGTCCAGATTTATTCCACCAATGTAAGAGATCCTGAGAGAAGTCGACCGATGTTGGCGAAGTACGTTCGACCAATGCTTTCATCTGGAGTGGGAGCAATCGTTCGCTGGCTGCATGGCATCGGCGTGACTCCGAACATGGTTTCTTTTGCCGGCTTTGTGTTGACAATCGGTGCGGCAACCTTGTTGGCGACAGGAAGTCTGCGAATCGGTGGCGGTGTGCTATGGGTGGCGGCGATGTTCGACATGGTTGACGGCGCCCTTGCGCGTCTTGGCCAATCAGAGAGCAAGTTCGGAGCCTTTCTGGACAGCACATTGGACCGTTACTCTGAGAGCATCACATTTCTGGGTCTGGCAGTATTTTTCGCCAACCAAAACAACGCTCAGACACCCCTGCTTCTAATCTTCCTGACACTGGTCGGATCCTGGGCTGTCAGCTATACTCGGGCAAGAGCTGAAGGGCTGGACGTTGAGTGTAAGGCAGGAATTCTACAGAGACCGGAACGTCTCGTTCTCCTCATTGCAGGGTTGATTCTGGGTCTCGTGCTTCCAGTATTGTGGTTGCTGGCCGTGATGACGAACTTCACGGCGGTCCAGCGCATCTACGAAGTGTACGTGCGCACCTCGACATCACGAAGCAAACAGCACGCAAGCAACTAGGTGAGACCTGTCCAATCGCCGCTTGTTTTGCGTTCTTACGCTTCGTTGCAATTCACTCTCCGATGTACCTGCAGGCATCCTTATTAGCAGAATTACCCAGATCAGTATAGACTTTGAGAGAATGGTCGCGTGGCGCACGCGGGCGTTGCGTGCAGCGCGGTATTTGGCTGACACACCTGTTCTAGACTATAATTCGGAGCCGGTGTCCTAGCAGAGCGCCGCGATTGAAACGTAAACGGGAAAGAGTTCGTGTTCGAAAGTTTGTCGGACAAGCTACAAGACGTATTTGACAGCCTGGCCACCCGGGGCAGGCTCTCTGAGCGCGATGTCAACGCGGCGCTGCGAGAGGTACGCCTGGCTCTGCTTGAGGCCGATGTCAACTACAAAGTTGTCAGGGAGTTTGTTGGGCGAATCAAGGAGCGGGCGATCGGCGTCGAGGTGATGGACAGCCTTACGCCTGCGCAACAGGTCGTCAAGATCGTAAACGAAGAGCTGGTCACGCTCCTTGGGGAACCGGCGCCGCTCGACTTGTCAGGGACTCCGCCCAACGTGCTCATGCTCGTGGGACTGCAGGGCGCGGGCAAGACTACGATGGCCGCCAAGCTTGCCTTGCGACTTCGCAAGCAGGGGCAGCGCCCATTGCTAGTTGCGGCGGACATCTACCGCCCAGCGGCGATCGCGCAGTTGGAGACGCTGGCGCGTCAGATCGATATACCGGTCCACAACGAAGGGACGGAGGTCGCGCCCAGCAGCATCGTAAAGAACGCGTTGCGCCTTGCGAGAGAGAAGGCGTATACGGTCCTGATTTTGGATACGGCCGGCCGGCTACAGATTGACGAAGCGATGATGCAGGAGTTGGAGCAGATTCGCCTGGTGGCGAGACCGGCCGACGTGCTGCTGGTGGTCGATGCGATGACCGGGCAGGAGGCTGTGACCGTTGCGCAGGGCTTCCATGAACGGGTGCCGGTGACCGGGTTGGTGATGACGAAGATCGACGGGGATGCAAGGGGCGGCGCGGCGCTCAGCATCCGCGAAGTCACGGGAGTCCCGATCAAATTTCTGGGCACGAGCGAAAAGATGGACGGGCTGGAACCGTTTCATTCGGACCGGCTGGCAGGGCGAATCCTGGGCATGGGCGACGTGCTCACACTTATTGAACGGGCCTCGGACGGCATCAGTGAAGAGGATGCCCTGGCGATGGAGGAAAGGCTGGCGGAAGGCCAGTTCGACTTTGAGGATTTCCGCAATCAGTTGCAGAAGCTCCAGAGACTCGGTTCCATTCAGGATATTCTGAAGATGGTGCCGGGCATGGGTCAGATGGCCAAAGAGCTCGACGGACAGGACATTAATGCCGACCTGAAGCAGATTGAAGCGATTATCAACAGCATGACGAGCCAGGAAAGACGATTGCCCAACGTACTCAATGCCAGCCGGCGCCGGCGCATCGCCAGAGGCAGCGGCACAACCGTTGAGGACGTTAACCAACTGGTCAAGCGTTTTCGAGACATGCAGAAGATGATGAAGCAGGCCGGCATGCTAGGGGATCAGGGCAGTAAGAAGAAAAGGCGGCGCGGGCGCCGTCACCGGGAACCGAATTCCGAAGGAATCCTGGCGTCGCTGCGCCAGGGGCGCTTGTCTTGAAGGCTTGGCATCACGTCAAGGTTCAGAGCAAATGAACGCCGGTGTCGTGACCGGCGATTAGTTCAATAGTACAAACTGGATACAACAACCAAGGAGTCGTAATCAGTGGTCCGCATTCGTCTGCGCCGAATGGGCGCAAAGAAGAAACCATTTTACCGCATTGTTGTGGCCGACCAGCGCAGCCCGCGCGACGGTCGCTTTATCGAAAACATCGGCACGTACGATCCGTTGACCGACCCGCCCACTATCAACATCAAGAGCGAACGCGCGGGTCACTGGCTGCGTGTCGGGGCCCAGCCGAGTGAGGCCGTGGCCCGATTGTTGACGAAGACCGGAATCACAGATGAAGAGGGAAAGCTGAATGAGGTTGAAGCCGAAGCTGCTGAGGCGGCGGCGGAGGCGGAAGCTGCCTGATAAAGCGAGAATCCGATGAAAGAACTGGTCGAGTTCATGGCAAGAGCTCTCGTGGAATCTCCCGAAGACGTGCATGTCTCCGAACGCGTTTACCGGGAAAGGATAGTTCTGCGCCTGCAAGTTGCGCCGGGGGATGCCGGTAGGGTGATCGGCAAGAACGGCAGAGTGGCCAACGCTATGCGGTCAGTCCTGAAAGTAGCGTCGATTCGCCAGTCCCGTGACGTTATACTGAAGATCATGTAACCGCTCCGAAGGGTCACATCTTCTGGGTAGGCAGACCAACAGCTGCCGCCCCTTTTTCACGACCGCAAAATGGCCCGCCTGGACCCTGTTGCCCTTGGGTTTGGCGGGCTTTGAGTCTCATTTCGAAGGGGACGGGTGGTCCCATTGCAGGTCGAGCTGGGCAAATGCTCCGGAGACGAGGGCAAACAGGCCGCTCGACACCGAGAAGGAGCCTGCAATTGCAGGAACGACCAGAATGAAGACGCGCTCGAAGCCAAATCGACGCCGGGCGGGAAAGGAAAGACGTTCGCGAAACAACCGCTTCCACCGGCGCTCAAACCCGGTACCCGACGGGCACCTGGCCGTCGGTCGAATCCTGGGCGCGCATGGGCTGCGGGGAGAGGTAAAAGTTGAGTCTCATACGGACTTTGACTCCCGCTTTGCACCAGGCCAGGCGCTCCTGATCGGTGAAGAGCTGCTTCTGGCGGAGATTGCGTCGTCGCGGCCACATAAGGGGATTTTTCTGGTCCAATTTGCTGAGATCGCCAGTAGGTTTGCGGCTGAAGAGCTCTTGAATGAGTGGCTTTACATTCCGGAAGAGTCGGCCATGGAGTTGGATGCGGATTCCTTCTGGGTCCATGATATTGTAGGCTTGACAGCGCAGACGGAATCCAAGAGAGAGTTGGGCGAGGTGGTGGATGTTCTGTTCACCGGCGCCAACGAGGTATACATCATCCGGCCGGCTCCTGGCGTCAATCGTGATCGCGACCTGCTGATCCCAGCTCTTGCGGAGGTCGTGCGTGCGGTTGACATCGGGGCCGGAACATTGACGGTCCGGCTGCAGCCAGGGTTGCTCGAGGAGAGTGGAGAGTAGACGCCGGCCTGGTACCGCCGGTATCTGAGCAGTTTCCTGAAACTATGGACGAGCGTGCTTACTGGATAGCTTTCAACCGCGTGCCCGGCATCGGGCCAACGCGGCTCACCGCCCTAATGGAACTGTGCGGGGGCATCGCTGCAGCCTGGAAGGCCCCCATTCAGACGCTGCAGGCAGCAGGGCTAGACCGGCGCAGCATCGAGAACGTGTTGACGGCCCGGCAGCAACTGAACCCCGAAGCGGAGCTGGACAAAGTTATCAGCCGCGGATACCGTGTGTATTGCTGGAATGATGGCGGCTATCCTGTAAACCTGAGCAAGGTTCAGCAGCCGCCGCCCGTTCTGTTTGTGCGCGGCCGGCTTGAAGAGCAGGACGAACTGGCCGTAGCCGTTGTGGGCACGCGGCAGGTGTCCTCATACGGGCGGGAGGTGGCGTGGGAACTGGGCACTGAACTTGCCAGGCACGGCGTTACCGTAGTAAGTGGACTGGCCTTGGGTGTCGACACGGTTGCCCACCAAGCGGCTCTTGAGGCGGGCGGGCGTACAATCGCAGTTTTGGGGAGCGGTGTCGACCAGATTTACCCGGCGCGAAACCGAAGGCTTGCCCTGCAGGTCATCGAGCAGGGGGCGCTGGTCAGCGAATACCCACTGGGTACGAAACCCGAGGCCAGCAACTTCCCTCCACGCAATCGAATCATCAGCGGGTTGAGCCTGGCTGTGATCGTTGTGGAAGCCGGAAAGCGCAGCGGCGCATTGATTACGGCCAGTTTTGCCGCCGAACAGGCTCGGGATGTTTTTGCCGTGCCTGGTTCGATACTCAGTCCGGGCAGCGAGGGTTGCAACCGGCTGATACAGGACGGTGCAATTCCCGTGACCTCGGTCGAGGACCTTCTAGAGCATCTCCAGCTGGCGAACGCCGTGGCGCATCAGGAGGCTCGAATAACAGTCCCGGCATCCCCTGAAGAAGAGATCGTATTGCAGCATATCTCGACTGAACCGCGGCACATGAATGACATAGTGCGGGCAGCCCCCTTGGCAACGTCCGAGGTCTGCAGCTTGCTGGCCATGATGGAGCTCAGGGGTCTTGTGCGACAGGTGGGGCAGATGCAGTATGTACGCGCCAGATAGTTTCATAAAGAAATGTATGCCGTAATACTGGCCGGCGGGGTTGGCACACGCCTTTGGCCCCGCAGCCGGCAGAACTCTCCCAAACAGTTTACCGACATTGCAGGCAGCGGGCGCACCATGATTCAGGAAACGGTCGCCAGGCTCGAGGGGCTGGTCAGCCCTGAGGACACCTATGTGATCACGGGCAGCCGCTATGCAGGCCTGTGTTCGACGCAATTGGACGGCCTGCCCGAGGAGAATGTTCTGGTGGAGCCTCAAGGGCGCAATACAGCGCCGGCGATAGCGCTGGCCTGTGCGCATCTGCAGCGCCGCAATCCGGAGGAGGTGGTTGCAGTCCTGCCCGCCGACCATCTCATTGAGGACGGCGCAGGTTTTCGGAAAGCGTTACAGCAGGCGGAGCAGTGCGCGCGCGAAGGATACCTTACTGTGTTGGGAATCGAACCGACGAAGGCCCACACCGGCTACGGCTACATCCAGAGGAAAGACGATCGGCTGCCGTCAGCAGGTGATCTTCCGGCCTTCAGTGTAAGCCGCTTCCTGGAGAAGCCCGATCAGGCTACGGCAGAGCAGTTTCTGACAGATGGCGGGTACTATTGGAACGGGGGCATTTTCGTAAGCCGGGTAGAGGGGCTGCTGGCCGAATATGAAAGGCAAATGCCCGAACTATATAAAGGCATGAATCGTATCGCTGCTGTGCTTGGCACGAGTGAGCTGGGCGGCGTGCTGGCTGAGGTCTGGCCGACGATGCCGGATATATCGATAGACTATGGGCTCATGGAGGGAGCGGAGAGGGTGGCAGTGGTGCCGATGCAGGTTGGCTGGAACGACCTGGGGAGCTGGGATGCACTGGAAACAGTAGTTGCCCAGGATGAGGGAGGGAACTACCCTATAGAGGGGGAGATCCTGCAGATGAACAGCAAGGGCAACATAGTCGCAGCCGACAGGCGTCTCGTAGCACTGATAGATGTTGACGACTTAATTGTAATTGACGCGGGCGACGCGCTATTGATCGGAAAGAAGGAAAGTATTCAACATGTGAAGCAGGTGGTCGAGGCGTTGCAGGCCGCTGATCGCACTGAACTCCTCTGACTTACCTTTGAATCGGCGAAAGATACGGGAAGGAAGATGATCGACCGTCACAGGTCACTCATTCACACAGCAGTGGCCGGACTGGTCGGGCTGACGCTCGGCCTGTTCATCGGTTGGTGGGTGTGGCCGGTACAGTGGATCGAGGCACCGGGGATGTCGCCGGCTACGTCCGCGCCTGCTCAGTCAGCGGAGAGGCCGGCGGTAGAAGACGAAGAGCCCGAATCAAACTACTCGGACTTTTTGAATTGGGTAAGCCAGGGATTGCTGTACGTAGCGGCGGCGCTTCTTCTGGTCGGCGGTGTCGTCATAGGCTACCAACTGTTGCGCCAATCTCAGGGCAAGGATCCTACGGGTCAACCTTTCCCACTTCCATTTGACAGAAAACGCTCCAATCAAGCGACTGCTGAACGCGAGTCGCGCGCCAAGGCACCACCCCTTGCGGGGAGTCGAGCCAGGCAACGCCAACCCAGCCTGAACTGGCTGCGCAGAGAGAGCGAGTCCGAAAGCGATTCAGCATCTGAAGAGCCCGTCTTTCGGGAACAGCCGGTCTCCGCGCCGCGCCCAGATGAATGGTCCGCAGGTTCCCCGATAGCGGGCGGCAATTCCTCCTTGCAGGGCGTTCAAGAAAGCGAAACCGATCCCATATCCAGTCAACAAGATGACATGCTGTCACATGAGGAGATGACAGAACACTTTCCGCACAGTTCGATCGCGCCGACGGAGCAGGCGGTCGAAGACGAACTCGGCCCGGACGGTTCTGATTCATTTGACACTCCTGAAACTGCAGCAACGGCCATTGAGGGGGGCGAGGATGAACAGGATGACGGGCGGTTCGCCGAAGGGTTCCATGGGGGCTTGGTCAGGTTGGAGTCGGCAGTAGACGAGGAGGGTGACGGAGGGGGAGGCGCGCGTCCAGCCGGCGCGTTAGTCTCGGATTATGGGAGCGAGTTATCGGAAGAGTTCCAAGCCAGCGAGGACCCGGAACCTTGGGAAGAGAGTTGGCGAAGACCGCCGACTGGGCCGGATTCTTTCGAGGACCTTGAAGAAGCGGAAGAGAATGCGGGCGCCGAGATGGTTGGGCAGGCGCCTGCCGGGGCGACAGCCGGCCGACCTTTTGAGTGGAGGGAGCAGAGCACAGAAGCCTCCCCGATCCTGGGGCTGGAAGCTGAGACTGGCGGGACGGCATTCCGTCAGTCAGAAGCGGGGCCGGTTGACCGTAGCTCAAGGCTGCTAGTGGGACAGTTTGAGGCGAATTACGCCTTCGGCATCCAGTCCTATGACGAGAGTTTCACCATCAACGCCGAGGACGGCGAATTGCTGGGCGCTTGCGGAGTGGGGATCAATGAGTCGGTGGACCGCGATGCGGCAAATTCAGATCAGGTACGATTGCTTGACGTTTGGCTGTATGACCGGTCGGCGGTTCGCAGCGTAAGCCAGCCTCTTATCGCGCCCGGTTTTAGCGTTGCGGGGCTGGAAGACTACGCGGAGGGCAGCGGCTCGGATTCGTCCTCCCCTCTAGAGGTCGCCCCCGGCCTGCGTTGCACACTGCGGTCGGACAGCATCGTCGTGGAATGCTCGATCAAGAGCGCTACATTTCTGGAAGGCGAACTGGTGCCGATGCCGTTCCGGTCTGTAAGCGTGAGCCTGGCTGTCTACGTTTCAACGTGACGGGAACTCGGGTCACCGGGAGGTCAGCAGATCAGACCCCTTCTTCGGGGTCAAAGAGGCGGCGGTGTTCGGCGATGGCGTATCGATCGGTCATTCCGGCGATGTAATCGCAGACGACTCGGTGGAGGTCTTTGCCTGAGTCGGAAAGGGTTGCCTGGGTTTCAGGGGGCAGTTGAGCCGGCTCCTCGACAAAGGCCAAGAACAGGGCGCGAATCGTCCTATCTGCCTTGGCCGCCATGCGGGCTACACGGTAGTGCCGATAGAAACGATCGAAGAGAAACCGTTTCAACTCCCTGTTTTCCTCCCCAACCTCATCCGAATAGGCGGCCATGTTTCTGCCCTGCGTGCGCAGGTCGTCGAGGCTCTGCACGCTGGCGGCGCGCAGGTTTTCCATCGTGGCCTGGATAGCATCACTTACCTCGATTCCAACCAGCCTGCGGATGAAGCGGTAACGGTCCAAGGGTTGCGTGAGATCGATTGACGTGGGTGTTACGTCAAGTGAATGTAGTACCCGCCGGCAAATGGCTAGTTCGAGGAAGGCACCGGGCTGCAATATTCCGGCGCGTAAGCCGTCGTCGGAGTCACTGGTGTTGTAGGCTATCTCGTCCGCCAGATTACTTATCTGACATTCCAGGGTGCCCATTTCATCAGGATTATAGTTTCTGGCGTCGACGATGTCATAGTCGGTGTCGTGTTTGACCACCCCTTCACGAACCTCGTATGTCAGGTTGAGCCCTAGATGGTCGGGGTATCGCCGCTCCAGCTCAGTGACTATGCGATAGGTCTGCTTCTGGTGAT
This sequence comes from Caldilineaceae bacterium SB0675_bin_29, assembly GCA_009843665.1. Classification (GTDB taxonomy): domain Bacteria; phylum Chloroflexota; class Anaerolineae; order Caldilineales; family Caldilineaceae; genus Bin5. Next base: position 14,987 of record VYDA01000294.1, read on the forward strand.
CGTAGCCGCCATGCCCTTGCATCAGGTCGTTCAAGGTGGTTTCACCAGTGTGGCCGAAGGGAGGATGACCCAGGTCATGGGCGAGGCAGATGGCTTCGGTCAGGTCTTCGTTGCAGGCCAGGGCCCGGGCCAGGGTACGGCCAATCTGGGCTACTTCGACGGTGTGGGTCAGGCGGTTGCGGTAGTGATCGCCTTCGTTGTAAACAAAGACCTGGGTCTTGTATTGCAGCCGGCGAAATGCGGTCGTGTGGATGATGCGGTCGCGGTCCCGCTGGTACGCGGTGCGATACGGGTGTTCGGAGGCCGGATGGACGCGCCCGCGGCTGCGACAGCTTGGCATGGCATAGGCGGCCAGTTCTCTTTCTTCTCTTTGCTCCAACTCTTCCCTGGTCACTATCATTTTCGCCTCATGGGGCAGCAGATCGAGGCAATCATAGAGTCGCGAAGGTAAGTATCGGGAAGGCGCTCTTTCCCTGAAATTCAGTATACAGTCAGGCTCCCGATCCTGCTAACATATCTTAATGGGCTCCCGCCACGATGCATCGTCTGCGTGCACAGTTTCAGACATGGATGCAATAACGTGCAATTGTTCTTTCTATCGTTCACCCCCGTGCTATAATTGCCTCGAAACCCAGCCAGCAGGGCCAGTCCCAGGAGATTCGAACGTGCTCAGGCGCTTGTTTGGCCGCCAGGAAGAGAAGACGGCCGACGATGTACGAATTGAAGAAAGCCTACAGAAGACGAGATCGGGAATCTTCAGTCAGATCGGGTCGATCTTTCGGGAGAACGAGGTCAGCGATGAACTGTGGGAGGAGCTGGAGGAGGCACTGATCGTTGCCGATGTCGGCGTGGAAACTACGATGGAACTCGTCGAATCCACGCGTGAGCGGGTCGAGCAAGAGGGTGTGAGACGCAGCGAGGATGCCTATCTGGTCCTGAAGCAGGAGATGGTCCGGCAGTTGCAGGCAGACGAACCGTTACAGATTGAGGAGCCGCGCATTTTGACCGTAGTGCTCATCGTGGGCGTAAACGGTTCGGGCAAAACGACGACGATAGGCAAACTGGCCTTTCGGTACAGAGAGAGAGGCAAGAAGGTGGTCCTGGCCGCGGGTGACACGTTTCGGGCGGCGGCCATCGAGCAGCTCCAGATCTGGGGAGAGCGGGCAGGGGTCGAGGTGATTGCGCAGGCTTTCGGATCAGATCCGGCGGCAGTTCTGTTCGATGCAATTCGGGCGAGCCAGGAGAGCCGAAATGCGGACCTACTGATCACGGACACGGCCGGCAGGTTGCAGAATAAGTTCAATCTGATGCAGGAGTTAGAGAAGATGCGCCGTGTGGCTGCAAAACAGGTCCATCGTGCGCCACACGAAACGTTGCTGGTGCTTGACGCCTCCACAGGACAGAACGCCATTTTGCAGGCCAAAGGCTTTAAGGAGGCGTCCGGGGTCACCGGAATTGTGTTGACCAAGTTGGACAGCACGGCCAAAGGCGGCGCCGTTCTAAGTATCAAGAAACAGCTGGGGATACCGGTGCGTTTCGTTGGTACTGGGGAAAGGCTGGAAGACCTGGCAGAGTTTGAACCGGTGACATTTGTGGAAGGCCTTTTGGGAGAATAGTAGGAATTGGTGCTTCATTGGTGGCCGACCAGGAGGGTCCTCAATCCTGAGGCCGAGGGCGGCTTCAGGATGCCATCCCGCTAAATCAAAGGAGATATGGAAACATGGGAGAACTTACCGATCGACTTCACCTACTCGCGGAGCGGGTTGACACAATACGGGGGCGGCTTTGACCTGCCAGACAAGGTCGCACAGGCAAGAACACTGGAAGAGGAGTCGACAGCGCCAGATTTCTGGGATGATCAGAGGGCCGCGCAGCAGAAGATGCAGGCGCTGAATGCCCTTCAAGAGCAGATAGGCGTTTGGGACAGGTTAAAGCAGAGGACACAGGACGCGCTAGACCTTGCAGAAATCGCCGAAGATGACGCGGAGATGCTGGCGGAGTTGGACAGTGAGGCCAGCTCATTAGACGAGGAGTTGGAAAGACGCGAATTCACGCTGGCCCTCAATGGCAGGTATGACTCGGGCGGTGCAATTATCAGCATTCATGCAGGGGCCGGTGGTACGGAGGCGCAGGACTGGGCGGCGATGTTACAGCGCATGTATCTGCGCTGGTCGGAAAAGAAGGGCTACGCGACCGAGATTACCGATATGACCCAGGGTGAGGAGGCGGGCATCAAGAGCGTCACGATCACTGTGGATGGGTCATACGCGTACGGCTACCTTCAGGCGGAGCGGGGCACACACCGACTCGTGCGGCTCAGCCCCTTTGACGCAGGCAACCGGCGCCATACTTCGTTCGCAAAGCTCGAGGTCATGCCAATCATTGACGAAGACATCGAGATAGAGATCGCACCAAATGACATTCGGATGGACGTATTCCTGTCCAGCGGGGCGGGGGGCCAGAGTGTACAGAAGAACGCGACGGCCGTACGCCTGCATCATTTGCCGACCGGCATCGTCGTATCTTGTCAGAATGAGCGAAGCCAGACTCAGAACCGGGAGATCGCACTGCGGATCCTAAGGGGCAAGCTCTACGCCATCGAGCAGGAGAAGATCGCTGCTGAAAAGGCCCGGCTCAAGGGAGAGAATGTGCAGGCCGACTTTGGCAGCCAGATCCGCTCCTACGTCCTACACCCTTATCAGATGGTGAAGGACTTGCGGACCAATGTGGAGACCGCTTCGCCGCAGACGGTCCTGGACGGTGATCTGGACCAGTTCATCGCGGCCTGGTTGAAGGGACAGGTGGGAAACTAATCAAGTGGCCCCAAGG
>VYDA01000623.1:0-8305 GCA_009843665.1 Caldilineaceae bacterium SB0675_bin_29
GTACAGTTCATTTGCGCGTTTGTCACGCACGAGGGACTCATGCAAGGAGCAGCGCCCCTCAATTACGTCAACTAGATTGTAGACGACCCGGCTTTCCAACCCCATGACGATGTCCAGGTTTCTCAACCCGATGTCGGCATCAACAACTATCACCCGCTGACCTGCCATCGCCAGAGCAGTACCCAGATTGGCAGTAGTTGTCGTCTTTCCCACTCCTCCTTTGCCTGAAGTCAGAGTCAGGACGAGGCCCCCGTCCGCTTCAGAGTTGAGATGGTCCGGGGTTGCACGGGCCGCGGGCGAAAGATCGCCCCTCATTGCTTCATCTGTTTGCATCCCAGGGGTCCACAATAATCTGATTATCGATGACTCTGGCCACTTCGGGCTTGCCGCTGCTTTCTCGCTTCCAGAACCAGTAGCCGGGATTGTTCGACGCACCCTTGGGGGACATGGCTATATGCTGGGCGATCCGCATCTGCACCGGTTCAAAATCCAGTGCTGCGACGATGGCACGGGTGTCTCCCATTGCGCCCGCGTGGACAGTCCCACGCAGGCGACCCCATACCAGTACGTCGCCGCCGCTGACAACTTGTGCACCTGGGTTGACATCGCCCAGTATGACCACTGTGCCGGCGTGACGGATTGACTGCCCGGAGCGCAAATTGCCCCGGTAAATGTATGGTGGGGGCGCTGATTCTGCGCCGGGTTCGTCTGCCCAAGGCGTGACCGCAGCCTGTTCGCCGTCTCTCTCAGTCGCGGCCGACTCCTGAGCCAGCGACGCGAGCGGCGATATGTTAAGGCCGCCGGCAGTTGGTAGGCCGCCATCGTCACGGAGCGAGGCCGGGTATGGCCTGCGGGCAGCCTGAGAAAGGAATCGCTCTCCGTTTCGCTCGAGCCTGCGTTCCAATCTGACTGCCGGCGGCGGCGTGTCTCCTTCCCAGACGACATCAAGACCCAACTGATTTGCAACCTGAAAGGAGTCGCGATTGCCGGTGTGCAAAGATACAAGGACAATGTTCTGTTCTTCCAGCACTTCATTGACCGCCTGCAGGTTGTCTGCAGTGACCACTCTGTCACCAATTGCCAGTGACATGCGCTCGTCCCGAAAAAAACCATCAGCCTGCGAGATATGACTGGCAAGATAGTCCACGACCTCCGGCCACGTACCCTTGTCGTCTGCCACTTCGACGACGGTATAACCTCCCCGGCCCTTTATGCGGACGTCCGGTCTGGAAGACAACCGGCCCCTCGCCGTGGAAAAGCTGTGAGTACTCATTCGTACCTTGTAGACATTAGTGGAAACACTGCTGCGGGCAACAAAATGAACCAGAAGGCCTAGACCTAGCAGCTGAACCAGACATCGCGGGAGGCGGCAGCAGGGCTAAGACTAGCGGGCGAGCTAAGGACGCAAATCGTGAAACCAGGCGTGAAGTGTCTCTTGCGCAACAGGGATAGCTACGGCCGATCCCTCTCCTCCTGAATAGACAAAAACTGTGACAACGATTTCGGGATCTTGATAAGGTGCATAGGCGGTGTACCAGGCGTGGAATGGAAGGTTCCCTTCGTGGTCGCGATCGGTGCAGTCCTGAATCTCTGGATCATAGGCACAGAACTCTGCCGTGCCCGTCTTGCCAGCGACAGTTATGCCATCGACGCGACTATTGGGGGAGGTCCCATAGTTTCCGTTTACCGCATGCCACATCCCTCTCTGTACGAAGGCAAGCAGGCTTGGGTCTACTGGCACGCGCTCTTTGATTTTCGGTTCGTATTGCCACTGTACCTGGTTTTGCGCATCTACCTTTTCCTGAACAAACTGCGGTTTGACCAGATAGCCACCGTTGGCAACCGCGGCTGTGCTGACCAGAACCTGCATTGGTGTACCCAAAACATAGCCTTGGCCGATGGCCATATTGTAACTGTCACCAGTCGTCCAGGATTCGGCTAACTCAAGCCTCTTCCACTGTTCGTCAGGTACAATGGGCCGGACCTCTCCGGGCAGGTCCACATCTGTAACCTCACCGTACCCGAAGAGCCGCATCCACTTGGCGAGGCGTTCGCTTCCCAGTCCCACCATGAAGTCCGGGTATCCGCCGCCCAGGTAGTAGAAGAAAATGTCATTGGAAAGTCCGAGACCCTCGACAATGGTCATGGCACCGTGCAAGATATTGAGCTTATGGTTCCAGCTCACGAACTCCTGGGCTTGTGTGGGATCGTCAGGGAAGAAGAAGTTGGGAAGGTAGATCGGTCCTCTGTCCACAAGCGTTGTATAGGGGGTGATGACATTCTCGGCGAGAGCTGCTGTGGCTGAGACCAGTTTGAAAGTTGAGCCAGGAGGGTAAAGGCCGCCGATGGCGTAATTGTACAACGGGCGGCGTGTGTCATCCTCCACTTCCAGGGCCTGATATTCCTCTCCCAGACCCTCTGAGAAGATATTGTTGTCGTAACTGGGCAGGCTGACCAGGCCGAGCATCGACCCATCGCGGGGGTCCATGGCCAGCGCTACTCCGTGCGGGGCGCCGGTCTCTTCAAGTTGACGGGCGAGGGCATTGTGCATCACTTCCTGCAAGCGGATATCCAGGCTCAGATTCAGATTCAGACCGGGTTCGGGTTCACGAACTATGTTGACGGTTCGACTTTCCCGACCCAGAATATCCACTTCGACAAGCCTTTTGCCCGGGAGGCCGCGCAGGGAGTCCTGGTACTCATACTCCAGTCCATTCAGACCGACCGGCTCGTTCGGATCCTCATAACCTCTTTCCTTGTAGTTTTCAGCGGCCAGCTTGGGGATCGGCCCCAAGAAGCCCAGCACGTGGCCGGCCAGTTCTCGGTAGGGATATTCCCGTACCGGTTTTTGCAGAACCTGGACGCCGGGCAGTTGATAGGTCTGCTCAGCTACCTGAAAAGCTCGTTCGCGATCCACAAGTTCCAGTACAGAGATCGGCTTGTAAGAACTTCCTTGTGTTCCGTGGGCTACAGCTCGCTCCAAGAGCGCCAATAGCCCACCGATGGGGAGCGGTTCGGAGAGATCAGGAATCAGGGTCGGTTCTACCTTGACGACTTCGCGTCCCTCATCGTCCAGTTCTATGACTTCCACGTCAATGAGACGAAAAGAGAGGCTGATCCCGGCGGATTCGACGGTATTGCTAAAGTCTTCCCGGCCCAGGTGCAGAAACATCACTTCGGCGATGCGAATCGCCATTTCGGGGTCTGTATTTGCCTCCAGAACGGCAAGCAGCCTTTCCAGCGCGATGCGCTGTTCATCGATGTCCGTATTGAGGTCGTCCGCGGGTAGGTCGGCCGGCCTGACGGCGATAACAAAGCTGGGCCGATTGCGCGCCAGGATTTCGCCATTCCGATCGTAGATGACGCCGCGCGGCGCGTAGGTATCGATCTCTCTAAGTCTGTTGACAGCCGCCTGCTCCTGGTAAGATTCGCCGCTGACGATCTGCAGAGAATACAGACGGAAACAGAATACGAGAAAGGTAGCAGCCAGCGTCAGGCGGACTACTATAGAGGTTGTGGTTGCTGTGCGAACTGCGCGTTCGTCCATGAAAATCTTTTTACCGGCTTTGAGTTGTCGCCCGTCTTGCGGAAGCCGAAATCAGGAATCTAAGGATAGTTCGCTTGTTCTGGCAAACGATTCAAGATTGGCGTCGCCAGGAACATCACGGCGCAATTGTACAGAGCAGCAGGGACGATTAGATTGAACACCAAAGGAATAGGCGGGAACCGATAGCCGACTCCGACCAGAATGGCCAGGTAGATCAGTGAAAAGACAAGCGTGCCAGACAACGCCGAGATAAACGGCACGAAGGAATTGCGCCGGAAGATCGCGTTGTGGCCGATTCCAGTCAGCAGTGAGGTTGCCATCAAGGCCAAACTGGATGCCCCGATTGCGCCCCCGCTGAGGACATCCATCCACAGCCCGCCAACGAATCACCAGAACACCGCGCCGCGTCCGCCTGCAATCAATGACCTGGCAATCACGAGTAAAAGGATTAAATCGGGGTAGACTCCCCGTACCGCCAACTTGGGGACGACGACGACCTGGAAAACGGCAGCGGCGCCAAGAATAGGGACGATCAGCCAGGAAGTACCCAGGTTAGTTGAGGATAATGAAGTGGAAAAGGCCCTCCTTGCGTGAAGTTGCCCAAAACCACCTTGCTGTGCCCCGGCAGACCCGAGAATTGAGCCCCTGTTCCTCCTTTCCTGGGAGATTCCCCTTGGCCTCAGGCTGTGCCAATCACTCGTCACTCGTCTCTCCCGGCGAATCAGGCAATGAATCCAGAAGCGGTACAAACTCAGAGGGGTCGAAATTGGTGACGACCATCACCTCCTCAAGCTGGCCGAAATTCACCGTTGGTCTTACAACAGCCTCTTGGAAAACATTTACGTCTCGCTGCCGCACCTCGACTACCTGTCCGATATGGATGCCCTTGGGGAAATTGCCGCCCATACCTGAGGTGAGGACCACCTCTCCAACCCCTATTTCAGTGCCCTGGGGAAGGAAGCCGATCACCGGATGGGAGCCGGGGGTCCCACTGATGACCCCGGTTAACCGGCTCGCCTGCAAGATGGCGTTGACAGTGCTGGAAGAATCGGTGATGAGCAACACCTTAGATGTTGTTGCCGTGACCTCGCTGATGCGACCTACGAGGCCCTGTTCATTCACCACCGGCATGCCAACTCTGATTCCGAGCCGGTCCCCGAGATCGATCATTGCCACATTGAGAAAATTGGTGGCGTTCTGTCCAATGACGCGGGCGATGATCTGCCCGCCTTGCAATTCGAAACTGGGTCTGGTTTCGGCAAATTCCAGGAGTTCCCGTAGGCGTTGATTTTCGCGCTCTACTTCCTGCAAGCGCAGGTTTTCGACGCTCAAGCTTTCGACAATACGTTCTAATTCGGTTAACCGCCGCTGGAGAGAGCGATAGTTTCGCAGGTTTGTCAGGGAGGTGGTAAGTCGGTTTGTCAAGGTCGACAAGCCGGACTGGCCCGGCGCGGTAACCATGGTGACCAGTCCTTCCACCGTCCCCAAGCGGCCGGTCTGTTGCAAAGCCAGGAGCAGTATGGCCGTCAGAGTGAGGATGATGAGTTTGAGCCCAAAGTTGACACTGCCCCAGCCGCGCTGATCACTGTTACGCATAGGCTTTTCGTGGTAAATTCAAAAAGGGGCACCCTGGACTTGTCTACGCGAGCCGCGAACTATCGAATCGTGCTCTTACGCTGCATGGTTGTCAGAGTTTCGGCGTAGTGTTCCGGTTTCTCCAGGATCATGCCCGTCCCGAGCACGACCGATGAGAGCGGGTTGTCGGCAACATAGACGTGCATACGGTTTTCGTCCTGAATTCGCTGGGCCAACCCCTGCAGCAGAGCGCCACCTCCTGCCAGAACGATCCCGTGCTCCATCAAGTCTGCCACGAGTTCAGGGGGCGTATCATCCAGAGTATCTTTGACCGCGTCGACGATCACCTCTACGGAGCCGGTGAGCGCCTCCCTGATTTCAACTGAGCTGATTTCTATCGCCTCGGGCAGACCCGTGATCAAGTTGCGTCCTCTTATGATCATGGTCCGCTCGTGTTCCAGCGGATACGCGGAGCCTATTTCAATTTTGACCCTCTCAGCCATGCGTTCGCCAATCAAGAGATTGTATTTCTGGCGGCTGTAGTTGACTATGTCCTCATTCATCTCGTCTCCGGCGACCCGGATCGAGCGTGATACGACGATCCCGCCCATTGAGATTACAGCCACTTCGGTGGTTCCACCGCCAATGTCGACGATCATCGAGCCCACGGATTCGGTAACCGGCAGTCCTGCGCCGATGGCGGCCGCCATCGGCTCTTCAACCAGGCCCGCTTCCCTTGCACCCGCGCTGACGGTTGCATCTCGAACAGCACGCTTCTCCACTTCGGTCACGCCGGAAGGGATGCCGATAACAACGCGGGGGCGGGCGGTTCCAAAGGCGCGGTTACCGTGAACTTTGCCGATGAAGGCATGGATCATTTCTTCCGTCATCTTGAAATCGGAGATGACGCCGTCCTGCAGGGGGCGCACAGCCACGATGTGAGATGGTGTACGGCCGACCATCTCCTTGGCCTCCTGCCCGATTGCCTTGACCGAATTGCGGCGTTTCGACGATTTGTCAATTGCGACCACCGACGGTTCGTCAATGATGACTCCTCGGCCTTTCACGTGAACCAAGGTATTTGCCGTGCCCAGGTCTATGCCAATATCGAGTGAAAAGAGCCCCAACAGCCAGTCTAACGGGTTTGCCACTCCGGTGACATCTCCATTTCTTGCAGGGTGAAGTCAACAGTGGGCTGTCGGGCCACCCACTGCGCAGGTGAAGTACCTTTAACGATTCAAGTATACCATAGGCATAATTGACACAAAATACAATTGACATACCTAAAGCTTCGTTTTCATCGATCCGTTTTGCGAAAGATGGACGGCCTCCGCTATGCTATTGCAGTGAACCCAGATGTTGTCTCAGGCACTGAGCTTTTGGATTCGATAGGGCCATCTGCACAGGAAAACATGCTGGCGCCTGTCGAAGGAAGGGGTTGAACTCCTGACTAAAACTCGGACATTTTCAGGTTTTCAGGATGCCGGAGGGCGCAACGAAGCCAACCAGCCCCACCCTGATCGGGCCACTTTGTCGGATAACGACCAGAGGATGTTCGATTTGGTCGGACAGCTACGGGTAAGAGAAGGTCTTTTCTCTTCGCAGACACAGGGTGAGGGACACGCCGCACGGGTGGTCGTCGCTGTCAGCGGAGGCGCAGACAGTATGGCCTTGCTTCACCTACTCATGCGCTTGCGCAGCGACTGGAACCTAGATCTGGTTGTCGCCCATCTCGATCACAATATCCGACCGGAGTCCGCTGATGACGCCACGTTTGTCGGCGAAATGGCCAGGTACTGGAATCTGCCATTCGAGACGACCAGGTTGGCGTGCGGGGCGCTGACCCGAAAGGGGAATATGGAGGCGAATGCCAGAAATTTGCGCTATAAGTTCCTGGCCCAAGTGGCGACAAAGCGGCAGGTCGACGGCAGCCCGGTGGATGTAGCTGTGGCACACACGGCAAACGATCAGGCTGAAACGGTGCTGATGAATCTGATTCGGGGCAGCGGCGTGCACGGGCTGGCTGGAATGCGGGCAGTCAGGCCGCTTCTTCTTCAAGACGAGCCTGTGCCCGGCGTTCGAGTCGTCCGGCCACTGCTGGATGTCTCCCGTTCAGAGATCATTGAATATCTCTGGGAACACGGCATTGCCTGGCGTGAAGACCCGTCCAATCAGGACCGGACCTTGGTGCGCAATCGAGTTCGACACGAGATATTGCCACGTCTGAAGGAACTCAATCCAGAAGTCATCGCCTCTCTGTGCAGAACGGCCTCGGTGATGCGAGGTGAGGTGAAGCGGATAGAGCGATACACGCGGCAGGCACTGGACGCGACGAGACGCGGCAGCCATGGTGAGGAAACGGCAGACTCCCCTATGGCACTGCCCCCGACTCCAGGGGAGACATTTCGCAATGCAACCAGCCGCCAAGTCTTCGACTTGCGTGCCTTTCGCAGCCTGAGCCCGGCCGACCAGCGTGAGTCGTTGCGAACGTCTGCTCGCGCGCTGGGTAGCCCCCTGACTGAACTCGGCTTCGACACAGTCGAGCGCCTTCGACGGTCTCTCTGTGATGAAAACCGATCCGGCGGGCCTTACAGCTGGTTCGCCGACGTTATGCTGACCCGAACACAGGACGCATTCAGCCTGCACCATCGTGACGCTACGCCAATTCTTCCTGACCACCCTCATCTCGATGGCATCTGGCGGGCAACCCATCCGACCATTGAACTGTCTGAGACAGGAGAGATTGTTGTCGACCGCTGGACTCTACGTTGCAAAGTGTTGAACAGGCAGCACCTGCGACAGGATTGGGCGGACTCGTTGGGCGTTTCCCCCTGGACGCGAACGGCGCAAGGCGAGAGCAGACTATCCAGCTGGGAGGCTTTCATCGATGCCGACTCTGTTGAGCAGCTCAGTCTCACATCACCCCGACCGGGCCAGCGCTTTGAGCCCTTAGGGTTGGGCGGGCATGGCAAAGCGCTGGCCGACTATTTCACCGATTGCAAAGTCCCACGCTTTCTGCGTGCGGGCTGGCCCATACTAGTGGACGGGGAGAGAGTCGTCTGGGTAGGAGGACATCAGATCGCTCACAACGTACCCATCACGCCGCGCAGCCGCAGAGTCTTTCATCTATTCTGGGAGCCCCCCAGCCGATGAGCGTGCGACCGCTAGTACTGTGGGTGACCC